>JACCWY010000005.1 GCA_013697395.1 Chloroflexota bacterium
GCTCAAGTCTGCCGGCCTGCGCCTCGTTGCCGCCGACCAGGGAGCGCCGGCATCGGCCTGGGAGAGTGACCTGGTGGGCCCCCTGGCTGTCGTCGTCGGCAGCGAGGGCAGCGGCCTGTCGGGTGCGACGCGCCGGCGCTGCGACCTGCTCGTCAGCTTCCCGATGGCCGGTCGGGTGGCGAGCCTGAACGCCTCCACGGCCGGTGCGCTGCTCCTCTTCGAGGTCGTCCGGCAGCGTGCGCCGTAACCTTCGTGACGTCGGAGTCGGGTGATAATTGGGGGGCAAGGTCGCGTATCAGAGGTACCCAGGATGGCGCTCTACCTGTCGCGTTTCAGCTACACGCCCGAGACGTGGGCACGCCTCGTCAAGAAGCCGGAGGATCGTCGGGAGGCGGCGCGCACGTACATCGAATCGGTCGGCGGGAAGCTCCATGGCTTCTGGTATGCGTTCGGCGAGCGCGACGGCATCAGCCTGTGGGAGGCGCCGGACAACGTCTCGATGGCGGCCGTCGCAATCGCAATCGGGGGCGGCGGAGCGGTGAGCAGCCTCGAGACGACCGTGCTGCTGACCGTCGACGAGACGCTGGAGGCTCTTCGCAAGGCCCAGGCGGTTCAGTATCGCCCGCCTGGAGCCTGAGACGCCGCGGCGGCTATGATCGGTCGCGCGCCGAGGTAGCTCAATGGCAGAGCATCGGTTTTGTAAACCGACGGTTGTGGGTTCGACTCCCACCCTCGGCTCCAGCACAGCGTTCCTTCGGCCACCGCCTCATCTCAGCCCAAGGGGCTCGTTCCCCCGGATAGGACTATCGGGTCCTACCGCCACACCTGCAACGGACTGGATACTTCGGCCGGCCAATGCTGGGTGAAGGGAGAATTCTCGTGTGGGTGCCAGGCAGTCTCGTGGGTCGCGGGGTCCGTGACAGGTTGATGTCCAATGTGGTCGGGGCAATGAGCGCCGCGTCATTCGTCCTCCTCTCCCTCATCCTGCCGATCGAGCCGATGTACCGGTACGCTCTTGCGCTGCTGGGGGCCTGGATCCTCTTCGCCTCCCTGATTCGCTATGCTGCGATGCGGGCCAACCCTTCGCCCCATGGGAAGCGCTGGATCCCACTCCGCTTCACCGGCGAGCTCGGCAGATTCCGGCTGCGCCCTCGCGGGGACGGCCGTCGAGTCGAGGTACGGGCCGGCGTGGAGGTCGTGGCTGAGGCGATCGCGTCAGATGACGGCGACGAGCTAGTGGTGGACTTTGAAGCCGTCGCCGACTCCGAGCTGGAGGAATTTGGTACGGCCATCGGCAAGGCGATCGAGATGGCGGCTGCCGCTGACGAGGACCGCCCCGCAGAGCGTCACGTCGCTGGGCCAGCCAGCTGGCGGAAGAGCCTGAATGCAGATTCGCGATCCGAGGTTCGGTGAGAACCCCTGGCCGTCGTCCACCTTTACGGGAGCCCGGTCTCATCGGCTGATTCCGGTGCGTGCATGCGCATTCGCGATTGCCACAGCACCGCACTTAACCGATACTGACCGCCATGTGCCCACTGCGGTCCGCCGACCGCAGCCGTGATGTGCTCCTTTCGGAGTCGTGTTACCGAGGCGATCCTCCACCGATGAGCGGCGAGGGGGGAGCGCATCGGAGCACGCCGCGCCACCGGCGATTGGGCACGTCTCTGGCGCTCATCCTGCTCCTCACCTCCATCGGCCAGGGGCTGGCCGTCGGCGCGACGCAGGTCGGACACCGAGGACACTCCTTCGACGGGTTTGGGGCCGGCGCGGAGATCACCGGTCAGAAGCCCGAGTCGAAGGTCTGGTACCACGCAAATTCGTGGTGGGCCGCAATGCTCAGTCCGGCGCTCGCCGGCGCGCATACCATCCACCGCCTCGACGGCACGGTCTGGATCGACACCGGGACGGTGATCGATCCCAGGCCGGCTACAAGAGAAGATGTGCTGTCGAACGGCTCGACCCTGTACGTCCTCTCTCGCTCGCCCGCTACGGCTGGGGCGAACGCCCTGCGACGGTTCACCGCTACGCCGAGTGGATACACACTCGATGCTGGGTTTCCGGTCGACGCGCCCGGCAGCGGTTCGGAGTCGACAACCATCGCCCGGGACAGCACGGGCAACCCTCTGGCTGACATACGAGGATCAACTCAAGGTCTTCGTTGCGCGCACGACCGGCGACGACCGCACGTGGGGAGCACCCTATGTCCTTCCCTTCGCCGCCGCGCAGAACCTGAATAGCGATGACATCAGCTCCGTCGTTTCGTTCACCGACTCGACGGGCCCGGCCGTCGGCGTCATGTGGTCACACCAGAACGATTCGAATCAGTACTTCGCCGTGCACCGGGATGGTGGCGGTGATACCGCCGGCGCGTGGACGCTCGAGACGGCGCTGTCAGGCCCGAATGAGGCGGACGACCACATCAATCTGAAGACCTTCGAGGGCCGCGTGTACGCCGTCGTCAAGACGAGCGCAACCGAATCCGCGCAGCCTCTGATCCGCCTACTCGAACGCTCGGCGACAGGAACATGGACCAAACACCCCGTGGCGAGGGTGGACGAGAACAACACGCGTCCGGTCACACTTCTCTCAATTGATCCGGTGAACCGCCAGATCTACGTCTTCATGACGATGGGAGTTGGGGCCGGAGCCCGCGGGATCGCCTACAAGGCTTCGCCCATGAACGGAATTGGTTTTCCGGCGCAGGCGACGACATTCATCCAGGGCCCGAATCTCGAGGCGATTGACAACGCCACGACCACGAAGCAGAACGTCGACTCGACCTCCGGACTGGTCATCCTCGCATCCGACCCAACCCAGTACTGGCATAACAAGCTGGGCGGCGACGGCGGACCGGTCGTCACGCCGTCCCCGACGCCGGTTGTCACCCCCTCGCCACCCCCGGTGTCCGGTGCAGTCGCCTTCCGTTCCGCCAGCTATGCTGCCAACACGAGCACGAGTAGCCTCGTCATCCCGCGTCCCAACTCGGTGGCAGCCGGCGACCTGCTGCTCGCCTCGATCGACGTGCGCGGCAAGCCAGCCATCACCGCCCCAGCGGGCTGGAACCTCGTTCGCATGGACACCAATGCCAACGCGTTGCGGAAGGCGACGTATGCCCGGATCGCGGGGGCCGGCGAGCCCGCCGCCTCCACGTGGACCTTCTCGGCCGCCTTTGGCGCCGCGGGCGGTATTCATGCCTACAGCGGCGTGGACATCGCAGCCCCGATTGCCGTGCACGGAGGCCGAACGAACGCCAAGGCGACCGCGATCACGGCGCCGTCGGTGATCGCTCCCGAGGCGAATGGGCTGCTTGTCGGATTCTTCGCGACCGCCGCTGCGACCGGTGTTGCTCCGCCGACCCAGTTCGTCGAGCGCGGCGAAGCGAGCTCTACGAGTGGCCCTTATCTGATCACCAGCGAGGGTGCTGATCGGCTGATCACGTCTGCGGGCGCCACCGGAACCGTGACGGCAACGGCCGGAATCAGTGCCGCGAACATCGCGCACGTCATCGTCGTCCGACCCGCCGGCGCGGGAACGGCCCCGTCGCCGACCCCCGTCGTCACCCCGTCGCCGACCCCGCCGACGGGTGCGGCAATCACCTTCCACGCCGCCAGCTACGCTTCGAACGCCAGCACGAGCAGCCTGATCGTCCCGCGTCCCGACCCGGTGGCAGCCGGCGACGTGCTGCTCGCCTCGGTCGACGTCCGGGGCAGTCGCACGATCGCAACCCCAGCCGGATGGAACGCCGTCCGCGTCGACGCCAATGGAACGGCGATGCGGAAGGGGACCTACTACCGCGTTGCGACGGCCGACGAACCCAGCGGCTACCTGTGGACCTTCTCAGGGTCAGCGGCCGCCAGTGGCGGGATCCACGCGTACAGCGGTGTCGACCCAACGGCTCCGATCGATGTCCACAGTGGCCAGGCGAACACGAGCACCACGTTGATCACTGCGCCGTCTGTGACTCCGTCCGTTGCGAACGGGATGCTCGTCGGCCTCTTCGGCATCGCAACGGTGACGACGATCGCCCCACCGGCCACGTTCACCGAGCGGGGTGAGGCCAGCGGCACGGTCGGTCAGTACACGATCACCGGCGAGGGCGCGGACAGGCTGCTCGACACGGAGAATCCAACAGGACCTCGCTCGGCCTCGGCCGGCTCCAACTGGCCAAGCATCGGCCAGCTTGTGGTCCTGAGACCAGGGAGCGTTCAAGCTGGCCCGGGCGCATCACCCGGACAGGCGTCGTTCGCCCCCTTCGGGACCAGAACGCTCGCGCCGAATTGGGACCTCGATGGCGCAGGGACCAACGTCGATTCCATTGCGTTCTGGGAAGCGCCCAATCCTGCCGATTCGCTCATGCTCGTGACCGCGAAGGGCAACCAGCTGGTGGAGGTTTGGCGCTATCCATTCGGCGGAAGCGAACTCCCGCCGCTTACCCACCCCTCATTCGCGTCGGACAGCCAGGTCAACGGGATCGTTGTCGACCAGCAGAACGACCGGCTGTACGTGGCGGTCGGAAGTCCGAAGTCGATTGTCGTCGTCTTTTCACTTCCGTCGCTGACGTACCTCGACGAGTACATCCGCGGGTCGGTGGACTTGAGCTCCGAACCCAACCTCGCTCTCCTACCGTCCTCGTCGGGAGGCACGCTGTACGTGACCGCATCGACCCGCGTGCACCTGCACAATGCGGCCACCGGCGGGCCAATGGGAACGTTTGCCCCTGCGAAGGGCCTGGAAACGATAGCGGCCGATGCCTACTACCAAGCGCTGTACATCCCGGATGAGAATGGGGCGACAGGCGTCTATGCGTACACGCCCGATGGCAATCCCGACGTGCGGACAGGTGACAGCGTGTTTGGTGGAACCGCCTTCGGATCCGATGCCGAGGGCATCGTGATCTACACGTGTCCGGCGACGGGGGGTAGCGACGACGGTCGCGGACTCATCGTGGTCAGCGATCAGCTTCCAGACCTGACCGAGTTCGAGGTGTTTGATCGGCAGACGAGGGCGCATCTCGGCAACCTGCGCTTGGCCGGCGTCAGCAATACCGACGGCGTAGGTTCGACCCAACGGCCGCTGCCGGGATATCCCCTGGGAGTATTCGCCGCGGTGAACGACGATCGGAGCGTCGCCGGCATCGGGTGGGATTCAGTCCTGACAGCTACGGGGATCAGCTGCGGCGGCTGAGATGTCCCGCGGTTGAGGGGAAGCCGCCCTTCCGATATACTCCGCCACCGTCGGCGAGCACCACGCGCTGGCGAGATCCGTGGGCAGGTTGAGCAGGTGGTGAGCTCCGCTGACTGTAGATCAGCCGTCTTCGACTGTGGGGGTTCGATTCCCTCCCTGCCCACCATCGCTTTCCATCCGAAGACGTCTCCCAAGGAGCCGGTGATCCTCGCTCAAAGGCATAGATTTGCCAAGGTTGACCGATGGTTGCCGAGAATCGGTCCATCCTGCGACACTGCGGGAACCGCGAGGCGACGGCCGTGCGCCCACGTAGCTCAGCTGGCAGAGCACTTCCTTGGTAAGGAAGAGGTCTCCGGTTCGAACCCGGACGTGGGCTCCACTCACCGCCGCACCGCGCAACGAGTGACCGATCACAGCGGAGGCGTCGTCAGCCCGTGGACCCCAACGTCCTGCTTCCATTCGGCAGCAGCGCGCTCTCGTTCGTCTTCGCGGCGCTCGTCGCCGACCAGTGGTGGCGCCGTCGCCAGCCCTACCAGCTGGTCTGGACGCTCGGAATGCTGTGGTACGGCATCGGCGCGGGCACCGAGTTCTTGGGCGGGGCCTTCGGCTGGAACGAGGCGCTCTATCGGACGTGGTACGCGTTCGGCGCGTTCGGCGTGGCGGCCTACCTGGGCCTTGGCACGATCTTCCTGCTGAACAGGACGCGGTTCGGATACTTCGTGGCGCTCTCGTTCGCCCTCGCCGCCCTGTTCAGCTTCCTCGCGGCGAGCCGATACGCCCGGGAGGGGAGTCCCGCGGCGGATGCGATCGTGCTTGCCGTCGTGGGGATCGCGCTCGTGGCGGCCGTGGCCGTGGCGGTGGCGACGCGCGTGCGCCGGCAGTCGATGGCGCCGGTCGCCGCCGGCTTTCTGATTCCCGGATCCGTCGTCGCGGCCGTCCTGGCCTTCGTCGTGCCGCTCGATGCCCCCGGATTCGCCCTGGACGCGCTGAACGGCGCGCCGATCGGCGCGGCATTCCCCGCGGGCCTTCGGATCGTCACGCCACCGTTCAACATCGTCGGTGCGTTTGCGCTCATCTTCGGCGCCGCCTACTCGGCCTACATCTTCATGCCGAAGCGACGCATCATGCGCGCCGACACTCGCGGCGGGCTCGCCGCTGGCCCGCTGCGCGGCATCGCCGTGGTGGTGAACGCGTTCGGCTCGCTGCCGTCCGCCTGGCGTGCCTTGCGGGCGGGCGAGCTGAACTCGCGTGTCCCCGCTACCCTCCTCATCGCGCTCGGCGGGTTCTTCCCCAGCATCGCCGACGGCCTGACCCGCTTCGGCGTGACGTGGGGCCTCTTCCTGGGACAGTTCATCGGCGTCCTGCTCATCTTCCTCGGCTTCCTCGTCAGCATCGAGGTCTTCAGCGACGTCCGCCTGCCCTTCACGCGGATCGTGCTGCGCCGTCGAGACGGAGGCGGCCAGGCCGCCGGCTGAGCGCGCCATTGCTCGATCTATCGAGCGTTCTTCACCGCAAGGCGCTGCCGTGCTGCATTTGCTCGATGTATCGAGCACAGGCGGGCAGGAGATGCCCGCGGGGGTGCCGCCCACGCTCCGCAGCGCACGATCTATCGCGCAAACCGCACGCGGCACGGTCCTCCCGTGAGATTCGCTCGACCTATCGAGCATCGGCGTGCGCTGCCAGGCGGTGTCCGCTCGTTGACACCCCACGAGGATCGAGCGTAGAATCGACGGGCTTTCCCCCGGTGACCCCGCCCTAGTTCAGCGTGGCCGCCGACCGTCGGCGACGGGGGCGGACGACGAAGGAACGAGAACCACGTGGCAAAGGCTGAGAATCGTCCCGTGATCGCCCTGGCGTGCACCGTCTGCAAGGAGCGCACGTACAGCACACGGAAGAACAAGAGAAACGATCCCGGGCGCATGGAGCTCAACAAGTTCTGTCCGCGCTGCCGGCAGCATCAGCTGCACCGGGAAACGAAATAGGGCAGCGTCCGGAGGGGTGTAGCTCAATGGTAGAGCACTGGTCTCCAAAACCAGCGGTTGCAGGTTCAAGTCCTGTCGCCCCTGCCACCCCCGGCACGCAGCAACTCCCAACGACCCCGTAGCAGGAAGAACGAACCGATCGTGCTGACCGGCCTCCGCCGATACTTCTTCGAGAGCTGGGCCGAGCTCAAGAAGGTTGCCTGGCCCACGCGCCAGACGGTGATCCGCCTGACCATCCTGGTCGTCGCCGTGTCGGTGGCGGTGGGTATCTACATCTTCGTGCTCGACCGCATCTTTAACACCCTCGTGGACCAGGTGATCTGACATGGCTGATGAGACGACGACCTCAAATACGGTGAACGAGGCACGCGAGGCAGCCGGCCTCTCTCGCGAGGCGCCTCGCCCTGGTGACATGCCGGAGGAGGATCGCGCCAAGAAGCAGTGGTACGTCATCCACACCTACTCCGGCTACGAGAACAAGGTGAAGACGAACCTCGAGCACCGCATCGAGTCGATGGGCGTGGAGGACCAGATCTTCCAGGTCCTGGTGCCGATGGAGGAGGAGATCGAGATCCGCAACGGCCAGCGCCAGACCGTGAACCGCAAGGTGTTCCCGGGCTACGTCCTGGTCGAGATGGCGATGAGCGACGAGAGCTGGTACGTCGTGCGCAACACGCCGGGAGTGACGAGCTTCGTGGGCTCAGGCAACCGACCACTGGCGCTCGACGAGACCGAGGTCAAGAAGATCCTCAAGCAGATGGGGGTCGAGACGCCGAAGTTCAAGGTCCAGTACAGCAAGGGCCAGAGCGTGCGCGTCAAGGACGGCCCGTTCGCCGAGTTCATCGGCACCGTCGACGAGGTCAACCCGGAGCGCAACAAGGTCAAGGTGCTCGTCAGCATCTTCGGCCGCGAGACGCCGGTGGAGCTCGACTTCCTCCAGATCGAGAAGCTCTAGGACACCGGACCGATGGCGGCCCGGTTTCCGATTGACCGGGGCGCCGCCGCAAGCACGAGGGAGGGGCGCATCGGCCCCGATAGGACCTCGAGAGGAGCGACATGGCAAAGAAGATCAGGGCGATGCTCAAGGTGCAGGCGCCCGCCGGAGCCGCCACCGCGGCGCCCCCCGTCGGGCCGGCCCTCGGCCAGCACGGCATCAACATCATGGAGTTCATCAAGGCCTTCAACGAGCGCACCGCCGACCTGCGCGGCTACGTCGTCCCGGCCGAGATCACCGTGTTCGAGGACCGCAGCTTCACCTTTGTCACGAAGGCGCCGTTGGCGGCGGCGCTTCTCAAGCGCGCGGCTGGCGTCGAGTCCGGCTCGGCCATCCCGAACAAGGACAAGGTCGGCCGTGTGACGCGCGCACAGGTGCGCGAGATCGCGGAGATGAAGATGCCGGACCTCAACGCGAATACCCTCGAGCAGGCAATGAAGATCATCGAGGGCACCGCGCGCTCGATGGGAATCGAGGTGGCCTGATGGCGAAGCACGGCAAGAAGTACGTCGAGGCCGCCAAGCTCGTCGAGGCGCAGCGCCGCTACGAGATCGCCGACGCGGCCGAGCTGCTGCCGAAGCTCTCGATCAGCAAGTTCGATGGCACCGTCGAGGCGCACCTCCGCCTCGGCGTCGACCCACGACACGCCGACCAGCTCGTGCGGGGCACGGTCGTCCTGCCGCACGGCACGGGCAAGACGAGCCGCGTCATCGTGTTCGCCCAGGGCGAGAAGGCGCAGGAGGCGCTCCGCGCCGGAGCCGATGACGTCGGCAGCGACGACCTCGTCAAGAAGATCGACGACGGCTGGTTCGAATTCGACGTTGCCATCGCCACGCCGGACATGATGGGCACTGTCGGCCGGCTCGGCCGCAAGCTCGGCCCGCGCGGCCTGATGCCAAACCCAAAGTCGGGCACGGTCACCTTCGACATCGAGCGCGCCGTGAGCGAGATCAAGTCCGGCCGCATCGAATTCAAGGTGGATCGCGCCGGGATCGTCCATGCGCCGGTCGGCCGGGCGAGCTTCACGCCCGAGCAGCTCGCCGCCAACGTCGCGACCCTCGTCGACGCGGTGCAGCGGGCGAAGCCGTCGGGCGCCAAGGGCACCTACATGCGGACGCTGACGCTGGCCCCGACCATGGGCCCGGGCGTGCGCGTCGACATCCCTTCGGCCCTGGCTCTGGCGAACGCCTAGGCAGGCTCGGGGACGAATCGGTGCGCATCGGGTAGGATGCGCTCTCAATCGAAGACCAGCCGAAGACCGCGATGCGTACCGGGTGAGACTCCCGGACCAATCGTCGGCGCTCAGACGCCGCGGCACGCGCAGGCACGAAGATGAACTCGCCCGATGACGGCGGTTCTCGTGTCGCGCATGCACGCAGAGCCGCCGTTGTTGCATGTCATGGAGGAGTGGAACACAGACCGATGCCGACCGACACGAAGCGCCAGGCCGTCGCCGAGCTCGCGGAGCTGCTCCGCTCCAGCTCGGCCATGGCCGTGGCCGACTACCGTGGCCTGAAGGTCTCGGACATGCAATCGGTTCGGAGGACGCTGCGCGACAGCGGGGTCCAGCTGACCATCGCCAAGAACCGCCTGCTGAAGATCGCCGCCGACGAGGCAGACCGCGCCGAGCTGAAGCCCCTCCTCGAGGGTCCGACCGCGCTGGCCACGATCGACGGCGACGAGGCGGCCATGGCGAAGGCGCTGGCCGACGCCTTCCGACCCTATTCCCGCGTCGGGATCACGATCCGCGGCGGGATGCTCGGCAACCGGGCGATCGACGCGTCGCAGCTGACCACCCTCGCCACGCTGCCGTCGCGGGACGTCCTGCTGAGCAAGATCGCCGGCGGGATGGCCGCGCCGATGACTGGGATGGCGGGCGTGCTGGGCGGGGTCCTGCGGAACTTCGCGAACGTGCTGAACGCGGTGGCCGAGAAGAAGCGAGAGACCGAGCCCGCGGCCTGAGGCCGCAGGGACAACGAGAACAGGAGACCGATACCGATGGCGACCAAGACCCTGGACAAGGACCAGATCCTCGAGGCGATCGACACGATGACCGTCCTCGAGCTGAGCGAGCTGGTCAAGGCCTTCGAGGAGCGATATGGCGTCACCGCCGCCGCCCCGGCGGCCGCCGCGGCTGCACCGGCCGCGGGTGGCGACGGTGCAGCCCCCGCCGCGGCCGAGGAGCAGACCGAGTTCGACGCCGTCCTCACCGAGGTCGGCCCGAACAAGATCCTCGTCATCAAGGCCGTGCGCGAGCTGACCGGCCTCGGCCTCAAGGAGGCCAAGGACCTCGTCGACGCCGCCCCCAAGGCCGTCAAGGAGGGCGTCACCAAGGAGGAGGCGGAGGCCGCCAAGGAGAAGCTCTCCGAGGCCGGCGCGACCACCGAGGTCAAGTAGCTCGAGCCCTTGAATCACCGACCAGCCGGTCCCACCGCGGGGCCGGCTCTTCTCTTTCGCCTGGAGGCATCCCTTGGCAGTTCGACAGATGCGCCTCGTGGTTACCGCCGACGACTACGACGCCGCGCTCATCTTCTACCGTGACGTGCTCGGGCTGGCCGAGCTCGGCGCCTTCACCGCGGAGGGCGGCCGAGTCACGATCCTCGACGCCGGCCGCGCCACCCTCGAGCTGACGGATCCGCTTCACGCCGCCTACATCGACCGCGTCGAGGTCGGGGAGCGCGTCGCCGGCCACGTCCGCGTCGCCTTCGAGGTCAATGACACGAGGTCGGCGACCGAGCGCCTGACCGATGCCGGCGCCCGCCTGATCGCGCCCCCGGTCGTCACACCCTGGAACTCACTGAACTCGAGGCTCGACGCTCTTGCCGGGCTCCAGCTCACGCTCTTCGAGGAGCTCGGCGACCGCTAGCGCCTCACGGCTCGATCTCTTCCGGGTCATCGCACCCGGTCGGGTCGAACAGGATCGCTCCCGTCAGCTCATCATCGTCGGCACGCTGCTCGAGGCCAGTGCATCTCATCAGCTGCCATGGTCGCGCGCCGAGGTCGTGAGACCAATCGACGAAGAATTCAATCTCGCCCGTGTCGAGCACTCGGTAGATCTCACGCACGACCGTTCCTTCCACGGACATGCTGGTGCTGACCATCTCGGCTTCGTCGCCGGCCTCATACGCCGCCCACAGGCACGAACGGGCGTCGGGGTCATATGTCTGGCCCTCGGGCGTCAGCTCGACGAGCTCCCAACCGCATGACGGATACGGCCCAGGCTCCAACACCTGCGCCGGGGTCGGGCTGATGACGAGCCGTCGCATCATCTCGTCCAGGACCGCCTTGTCGCGCTCGTAGTCATCCGACGCATCGCTTCGGACGGTGAGGACGAGCTTCCGGCCGTCGCCCGGCGTGTCGTCGAGCTCGACGACGTACTGGTACGTGCGCGTGTCCGGCGGCGGGTCGCCGAGGCCGGGGGTGAGCTCCCAGCGCCGGGCCGCATGGCGGTCCACGACCAGCGTCTCGAAGCTGAGGATCTCCTCGATCGTCCCGATGGCGCCGGTGGTGACCTCAAGGGTCATGGGTACCCCGTCGGGCACCGCCCCCTCGTCGCCGATCTCGAAGCGGCCCGGCGCGAAATAGGTGCACGGCTGGAGGTCGCCGAACGGGGTGTTCGTCCACCAGTCGTCGGGCAGGATCACGTTGACACCGCGCTCGAGATCGGAGCAAACATCGGCATCGGCGAACAGCTCTTCGACAGCCGCCACGGCGTCCGGATCGGTGGGCAGTGGGTCGGAGATGGCCAGGCGCCCGATGACCGAATCGAGCGCGTCGGCCGCGACCCCGTCGGACTCGCGGCTGCCCAGGTGGAGGAATGACGGAGCGTCACCGACCGTCGAGCGCAGGGCCACCACGTAGACGAGCCACGCCTCGCCGTCGCGCTCGACGATCCAGCGATCGGCGAGGGCGTCCGCGTCTCCGTCGCCCGTGTGCTCGACGACCGTGCCGGTGGGCATCGGTTCGACGGAGGTTGCCAGCCGGATGGGTGCGTCGAAGTCGGGATCGGTGCCGGCGGCCAGCGGATCGAACGGCTCGGGCGCCAGGAAGGCGCAGGCCATCAGGTCGCCCTGGCGAAGGCTGGCATACCAGCCGTCGGGGACGACGATCGAGAAGCCGGCCTCGCCGTCAGCGCACGGCGCGCCGCCCGTCGCCAGTGGAGTCGGCCGGGCGCTCACCGCGGGCTCCGGCGTGGGCGCGGCAGAGGGCGACGCCTCCACCGCCCCCGACTCAGATGGTCGCGTGGACCGCTCGGCAACGCCGGACGGTGACGGCGTCGTATCGGCGCCGGTCGGCGGCCGAACCTGGCCCAGCCCGTAGCCGATGACGATCCCGATCAGCCCCGCGGCCGCGACGACCGACAGGGGTCGAGCCCAGCGTGACCGGGGAGCGCCGAGCGGCTCGAGGTCGGCGTCGGGAATCGGCTCGGAGGCCAGGCCGGCGGCCGCGACCCGCAGC
>JACCWY010000019.1 GCA_013697395.1 Chloroflexota bacterium
CAACGGCCCGACGCTCAGCTTCCGCGGCATCGACAATGCGGCCTACTACCGGCTCGACCCCGAAGACCAGCGCCGCTACGTCGACTACACCGGCACCGGCAACACGCTGGACGCCACCAGTCCGCGCGTGCTGCAGCTGATCATGGACTCGCTGCGCTACTGGGTCATCGACATGCACGTCGACGGCTTCCGCTTCGACCTGGCGTCGGCGCTTGCTCGGGAGCTCCACGACGTCGACAAGCTCGGCAGCTTCTTCGACATCATCCACCAGGACCCGATCATCAGCCAGGTCAAGCTCATCGCCGAGCCATGGGACGTCGGCCCGGGCGGGTACCAGGTTGGCAACTTCCCGGTCGGCTGGGCCGAGTGGAACGGCAAGTATCGCGACACGGTTCGCCGCTTCTGGAAGGGAGTCGGCGGTCAGGCGGCGGAGCTGGCGTATCGGCTCAGTGGCTCATCCGACCTGTATGCGGGCTCCGGGCGCCGCCCGCACGCCAGCATCAACTTCGTCACCTCGCACGACGGGTTCACGCTCCACGACCTCGTCAGCTACGAGTCGAAGCACAACGACGCGAACGGCGAGGACAACAGCGACGGCGAGCGCAACAACGAGAGCATGAGCTTCGGGGTCGAGGGCGAGACCGACGAGGAGTCGGTCATCGAGGCTCGCGAGAGGCAGAAGCGCAACGTCCTCGCAACCCTGCTTCTCAGCCAGGGCGTGCCGATGCTGCTCGGCGGGGACGAGATCGGTCGGACCCAGCGCGGCAACAACAACGGCTACGCCCAGGACAACGAGATCAGCTGGTTCAGCTGGCGCCCGTCGCGGCGAGATCGGCAGCTGCATGGCTTCACTCGCGCCCTCATCCGGCTCCTGAAGGGGCATCCCGTGCTTCGCCGCCGGCGGTTTTTCCAGGGCCGCCAGATCCGCGGCTCACGGGTGAAGGACCTGACGTGGTTCGGGCTCGACGGCGCCGAGATGACCGACGAGCAATGGCAGGCGCCGGGCGTGAAGACGCTGGGCGTCCAGTTCGCGGGCGATGCCATCGAGGAGCGCGGCCCGCGCGGCGAGCGGGTCACCGACGACACCCTCCTCGTGATCCTGAACGCCGATGAGCGCCCGGTCGCATTCACCCTGCCGAATCACGAGGAGGCGCGGCGCTGGGAGGTCGTGTTCGACACCGTGCACCCGACCTTCACCGCGGCGCACGGTACGTTCGACGGCGGGGCGGTCTACCGGGTCGCGGAGCGGTCCGTGATCTGCCTGCGGAGGCTGCCCCGCGCGCGCCGCGTCAACGATGCGTAGGAGCGCGGCGGCTCACGATCAGCTGGTCGAGCCGTCCTACGTCGACGCCTTCCGCGAGCGCAGGCCGATCGCGCCACAGGTGCGCGCCGGAGTGCTGGCCGCCATGGGGCTCAACTCCGGGGAAGAGGCGGAGCCCGCGAGCCCGCCCGTCGTCGTGGCTCCGCGAGGCTCGTCGCTGCCCGCGGGCGAGCTCACCCTCGAGGACGGCACGCCGCTCGGCCGGGTCGCCGCGGTGCCGCCGGACGTGCCGTTCGGGTACCACCGCCTCCAGCCCGACGCCGGAGTCGAGCAGCTGCTGATCACCGGTCCCGGGCGCTGCCATCTCCCCGACCTGTCCGCTTGGGGCTGGACGGTTCAGCTGGCCGCAACGCGCTCGCAGCGCTCATGGGGCATCGGCGACCTCCATGATCTCCGTGAGCTTGGCCGATGGTCGGCATCGGTCGGGGCCGGCTTCGTTGCGGCCAGCCCGCTGAGCGCGCCGAATCCGGGACCGACGCCCGAGGCCAGCCCGTACTACCCGAGCACCCGCCGCTTCGGCAACCCGCTCCATCTCTGCATCGACGCCCTCCCGGGTGCCGGAGACGTGGCCGACCTCGCGGCTCGAGGCCGTGAGCTCAACGACGAGCGGCGCGTCGACCGCCCCCGCGTGATCGAGCTCAAGCGTGCCGCCCTGGAGCGCCTCTGGGCGAAGGGCTCGTTCGACCGCGCCGCATTCGACGCGTGGCGAGCCGGACAGGGCCAGCCGCTGGAGCGCTGGGCGATCTTCTGCATCCTGAGCGAGCGCTTCGGCCCCGGCTGGAAGGGGTGGCCCGAGGCCTATCGCCATCCCTCCGCTTCGGCCGCGGCACGGATCGCGATCGAGGAACGCGAGCGGGTCGCGTTCCACGCCTGGGTCCAGTGGTGCTTCGACGTCCAGCTGGCCGATGCGTCGGGCGAGGTGCGCCGCATCGCCGACATGCCGGTCGGCGTCGATCCCGCCGGCTTCGACGCCTGGGACTGGCAGGAGCATCTCGCCATCGGGGCGACCGTCGGGGTGCCGCCGGACCGGTTCAACCTGGCCGGGCAGGACTGGGGAATGCCGCCCTTCGCGCCGCACCGCCTGCGCCAGGCGGGGTATCGGCCCTTCATCGAGACGCTCCGCGCACAGCTCCGCCATGCCGGCGGGCTTCGCATGGACCACGTCCTGGGCCTCTTCCGCCTGTGGTGGATCCCGGCCGGCTTCGATCCGCCGAGAGGCGCCTACGTCCGGCAGCGGACCGATGAGCTGCTCGAGATTGTCGCCCTCGAGTCGCAGCGCGCGGCGGCCATCGTCGTTGGCGAGGATCTGGGGACCGTGCCGGCCGGCGTCCGGGCCGAGCTGCGACGGCGCAGGCTCCTCTCGACCCGGCTCGCCCTGTTCGAGCGGGACCCTCCCGCCCGGTATCCGCGGCAGTCCTTCGCCGGCGTGACGACGCACGACCTGCCGACCGTTGCCGGAATCTGGACCGGCGCGGACCTCGCCGACCAGGCCGTCTCCGGCGTCGTGCCCGATGCCGACGGCCTCGCCGTGCTTCGCGCGCGGCTGCTCGCGGCGGCCGGGCTGGGCGCCGATGCCACGCTCGACGAGCTCGTGGTCGGCCTGCATCGGGCGTTGGCGACCTCGCCGTCCGCGCTCGTCGTCGCCACGCTCGAGGACGCGCTGCGGGTCGAGCGGCGGCCGAACCTGCCTGGCAC
>JACCWY010000021.1 GCA_013697395.1 Chloroflexota bacterium
GCACACAGCTGATGGCGGGGATCGGAGCGCTCGGCCACCACGACGCGATGCGGCTGGCGCTGACGGCAGACGTCGTCGGCGCCATGAGCCTCGAAGCGATGATGGGGACCGGCGCCGCCTTCGCGGAGGAGCTGGTCGCGGCACGGCCGCACCCGGGCCAGGTCGCGTCGGCGCGACACCTGCGCGCCCTGCTCGCCGAGAGCGAGATCTGGGCCTCGCACCGTGCGGACACCGAGCACCGGGTCCAGGATGCCTACAGCCTCCGCTGCATGCCGCAGGTCCACGGCGCGGCGCGCGACGCGCTCGGGGAGCTCGACCGGGTCCTGCGAATCGAGATCAACGCCGCAACGGACAATCCGCTCGTCTTTCCGAGCGGCCAGGTCATCTCCGGGGGCAACTTCCACGGTGAGCCGCTCGCGCTGGCACTCGACTACGCCACGCTCGCGGTCACCGAGCTGGCGTCGATCTCGGAGCGGCGCACGGCACGACTGGTCGACGCGCACCTCTCCGGTCTGCCGGCCTTCCTGGCGGAGCGCCCGGGTTTGGAGAGCGGGCTGATGATCGCCCACTACACGGCGGCCGCGCTCGTGAACGAGCTCCAGTCGCTGGCACACCCGGCCTCGGTCGACACGATCCCGACCAGCGCCAACCAGGAGGACCACGTCAGTATGGGAGCCACGTCGGCACTCCATCTTCGGGACGCGATCGATCGCGCCGAGCAGGTGATCGCCATCGAGGCGCTGTGCGCCGCCCAGGGCCTCGACTTCCGCGCGCCGCTCCGCCCGGGCGCGGGAGTCGCGCGGGCGCACGCGTTGGTGAGGGCCCGCGTGTCCCACCTCGATGCGGATCGATCTCCCTCGCCCGACATCGGCGCGATCCGCGAGCTCGTCCACTCGGGCGACCTGCTCGCCAACGGCGCCACCGGGGACGCCCATGCCTGACCTTGCCTTCGAGCTCGTCGACGAGAAGTCCGTCGACGACATCCCCGCACCGGCCAGGCCGCACGCGCGCTGCCAGACCTGCGACTACTGGGAGCGCATCGACGGCGGGCGTGAGGCCCCCGCGGCGGACGCGACCGACGCGGGCGCTCGCGCCGGACTGAAGCTCCGGCGGCTGCTTGCCGGCCGCGCCGTCTCCGGATCGTACGGCATGCTCGCCTACCGGACCGATGCGGTCGAGCGCACCGCCATCGGCTATGCCCAATTCGGACCGTTGAGCGCGTACCCACGGGCCCAGTCGATCCGCGACCGATATCCGGAGCTCCCCGAGTCGCCCGCCCCGTGGGTCATCACGTGTCTCCAGGTCACCCCGGACCCGCAAGCACCCGACGAGCGTGCCCGCATCGGCATCGGTCTCCTCGAGGCGGTATGCGGTGAGCTCGACGGGCGCGGCATCACCGCCGTCGAGGCCTACCCGGAGGCCGCACCCGACCCGTGGGCTCCTTCGCCCGGCCCGACCTCGGCATACGAGGCGGCCGGCTTCGAGCACCTCGCCGGCGACGACCGTTACCCGGTCTACCGCCGCGAGCTCACCGGCAAGACCGATGTGGGCGCCTGGTCCGAGCTGCTCCGCGCCAGCCGGCCGGACGACGAGGACGACGATTGGCCGCTGCCGCTCCCTCCGAAGCGCGACCCCGACGATCTCTTCCGGCTTCCGCCCGAGAAGCCGAAACGGCCGAACCCCTTCGGCGATGACTGAGGGCGCGGCCGTATGATCGGCCCATGACGGCCGTCCGACCGCGCAGCGGTCCGCGCATCGTTCGAGCCCCTCGCGGCACCGAGCTCTCCTGCAAGGGCTGGCAGCAGGAGGCCGCGCTGCGGATGCTCATGAACAACCTCGATCCCGAGGTGGCCGAGGACCCGGACAACCTGATCGTGTACGGCGGCACCGGCCGGGCCGCGCGCAGCTGGGAGGCCTTCGACGCCATCGTCGCCGAGCTGCGGCGGCTCGAGAACGACGAAACGCTGCTCGTGGCGAGCGGGAAGCCGGTGGGCGTCTTCCGCACCACGACCGATGCGCCCAGGGTCCTGCTCGCGAACGCCAACCTGGTGCCGCACTGGGCGACCTGGGAGGTTTTCCGCGAGCTGGAGCGGGCGGGCCTCACGATG
>JACCWY010000034.1 GCA_013697395.1 Chloroflexota bacterium
GTCGAAATGATACCGAGAGACGAAACTACCAGCCCGCCGACCCCAACGGCCAGGACGACCTGCGTGCAGCCGGAAGTTCCATCCGTCGCGCAGTCCTCCACGCTGAGGCCAGCGAGGATCACGATCAGCTGGCCCAGGATGACGACGACCGCTCCGCCCAGGATGCCGAGCCTGCGCGGCCGCCGGCCCCGGAAGAAGAGGAGGCCGCCGATCGCCCCCAGGACGGTCCCGGCGACTATCGCCACGTAGGCCACCAGCCTCTCGACCTCGCCGGACGGTCGCAGGATCGGGCCCAGCCCGAGGACGATGGCTCCCAGGCCGATCATCGCGTAGAGGAAGGCGATCACGAGTACGCGGCCCGGAATCATGAGTCTCGCGTCCGGACCGATGGCCACGCGCTACCCCTCGGCCCGTGTCGTGAGGGTCCCTGAGCGGTGCGTGGGGGTCATGGCAGGCCCTGCGTCCAATAGCGCGCGCTGATCACGGCTGAGGACCCAGATCGCAGCGTTGGCAAGCGCCAGCAGGAACCAGAAGTAGCGCATGTAGGCAAGATGCAGGAACACGCCTGTCACGAGGTACGCCAGTAGCGACAGTGCGAACGCCGTCGCGAGATCGGAGCGTAGTCGGTCGCGGCTGACCCACCACCGGCGCAGCTGTATGAGCCGCACGAGCGTTATGCCGACGGCAGCCGCGATGGCGACCAGTCCGACGATTCCGAGCTCGGCGGCGATCGCGAGGTAGAGGTTGTGGGCAGGAGCCTGGGCACCGCTGGCGAAGGTGTTGAGACCGGTCTCGTTGGCGTATCGAGTTGAGTACGTGGTCTCGAACAACCCCGGGCCCACACCCAGGACCGGGTGGTCGAGGAAGACGTTCCACGCGGCGAGGTTGACCGTGGCGCGGAACCGCAGGCTGCCGTCGCTCGTGCCGCCCTCGGCTGAGAAGGCGTCCTCCACGGCGGCCAGAGACACGATTCGATCCACGAGCACCGGCCCGGCCGTCACTGCGCCGGCTCCGATCAGGACCCCGATCAGGACCAGCTGCTTGCCGCGGGCGTAGCCGAGCAACAGCATCATCCCGGCAATGACCACCAGCCCGATCAACGCGCCCCGCGAATAGGTCAGCGTCATTCCGGCAAGGATTGCCGCGCCTGCTGCCAGCGCTGCGCCTCCCATCCAACTCCGCCCGTGCCGCCGAAACTGGTACACGGCGAGCGGCAGGAGGACGAGCAGGATCTGGGCGTAGCGATTCTGCTCGCCGATCGGTCCACTGAGCCGCGGCTGTCTGATCTCGCCGATTGCGCTCTCCGACACGACAATCCCACGCGAGGTGATCTGGGCGAAGCCGCCGAAGTTTTGACCGTACGACTGAGTGACCTCTTGAATGACCGAAAGCCCGGCCATCACAGCGCCCGCGAACAAGATGGCCCAGATGACCCGGTCCAGGGTCTCCCCCGACCGGATGGCGCTTGTGACGAGCAGGTACAGGATCACACCCTCGCCCGCGAATGTGGCGAGCCAGTCGACTGCCGGTTCGAGCGTGACCGCCAGGAGAGATGAGAGAATCGCGGCTGCAGTGAACGCCAACATCGGCAGGAGCGCGGGCGTTCGTGTCAAGAGTGCCTTCTCCCGGCGCCAGAAGCTGACGATCGGGATGGCCAGCAGCAGGACGAATCCGGCGGCAATCGCGAACGGGACTGCGTGAAACGCGACGGAGATGTCCGGAGCGTTGACGTAGAGGGCGAAGGCGAAAACGATCGTCGCGACCTCCGGCCGGATCATCATGGCGGCTCCACCGATCGCGACCAGCACCGCGGCCAACGGCACGGGCGATTGCAGAAGGCCGACGCTTGCGCCGATGGCGCTCGCGCTCATCACGGCGATGAGGAAGATCAGGAGGCCCCCCACGATCGGGTGCCGTGCCCCTGCAACGCGGATCACGGCGTTCGATCCTGTTTCCACACCGTGATGCGGTGCCCGCGCAGGATGTTCCAGACGGCAACAAGCTGCGCCGCGTAGACCATGCAGAAGTACGCCGGCAGGGCGACGAGTCGGTGGCGCCCGAATTTCGACTCGCCAGCGACCAGCCCGAAGGCTGCTGTGGCATAGAAACCAAATTGGGCGATGGCACTGGCGCGGTAGATCCAGCCCCGGCGCCACAGGAGCCCGCTGCTCAAGCCGATGACCAGGACCGGGAACGCCATCAGCCGTCGGAGGGGCTTATGTGAAAGGAGCTCGACCGAATAGAACCCGTGACGCAGGGGATTGAGCAACCCACGCACGTGGAACTCCGATCGGAGCATCCTGGTTCCGATCCGCACCTTCCGTCGGAACTCGGCTCCGGAGGAGGGCGCCACCGGCTCGTATGCGACAGCATCGGGCGCGAACACCAGGCGATATCCCTGTTCGATGACGCCGACCGACGTGACGAAGTCGTCGCTCACCCCCTCGGGGACTGGCCGGAACAGCGAACGGCGTATGGAATAGATCGCTCCGGTGGCCTGGACAACACTCCCAGCTGCACTCTCCCAGCGCTTGAGCATGCGGTCGTAGCCCCAATAGCTGCGCTCGCCGCCCTCTCCCGGCTCCGGCACGTCGGCGTATTGCTGGTCTCCCGCGACACCGCCAACATCCGGATCGGCGAACGGTCGCACCAGGGCACGGATCGAGCGGGGCGCGTACATGCTGTTGGCATCGGAGAAGACCAGGATCTCCCCCCGCGCGCGGGCCACGGCCGAGTTGAGCGCGTGCGCCTTCCCACGGCGGGGCAAAGAGAGGAGGTTGATGCGAGAGTCGCGATACGACGCGACGATCTCGTCTGTGCCGTCATCCGAGCCGTCGGACGCGACGATCACGTCGAGGCTGTCCATCGGATAGTCCAGCGACACGAGATTATCGAGGCGCTGCCGGATGATGGACGCCTCGTTGTGAGCCGCGATCACGACGGTCACCGACGGCTGGATCTCGGCTGACACGTGCGGGCGCGGGAACAGCCTGGCGCGCGCCCACAGCAGCACCGGAAAGCCGGCATAGGCGTACCCCATCACGACGATGGAACTCCAGAAGCCGCGCAACCCGATGGCGGTCCAAGCTGATCTGGATGTGTCGATCGCTCCGTCTCCTTGCGCGCGGTGCCAGGGTGGGAGGGTAGCGGGCTCAAGGGCCTCTTGTCGCGACCGCCGCGCGGGTCAGGCGAACAGGTCCGGGTCGCGCTCCTTCCAGTGCTCGAGGGCGACCTCGAACGGATACCGGAACTCGAACCCCGCGTCGATCAGATACTGGGGCTTGAGATTCGTCGGGAAGGCCACCTTGCGGACGCGGACGGGATGCACCGGCGTGCGACGGCCGAGGCGGCCGCTCACGTAGCTCATCACCTGGGCCAACATGAGCAACGGCCGCTGCGGAAGGCGGACGATCCGTGCCTTCTTGCCGGTGACCGTCATGATCGCGGCCACCATGCTCCGCAGCGGCAGGCAGTTCTCTTCAGCGTAGTGGAAGACGATGTGGCGCTCTGGTCGCTGGAGAACGAACCGGATGCTGTCCATGAGGCCATAGACGTACCCGTATGCCTTGATGATCGACGGATCACCCGGGAACACGAAGTAGCCTCGCTTCACCGCCCCCACCATGCGCGGGACATTCTCGCGATCCCCCGGCCCGAATATCACCGCCGGCCTGCAGACGATCAAGCGCCGATTGGGATCGGCGGCAAGCCACGTTTCATGGATCTTCTCCGCCACGAGCTTGCTGATTCCGTATGGCGTCTCGGGATATTGTGAAGCGGCCTCCGGCGTTGGATCCTCCATGCGCCCGAACGTCGACATCGAGCTCGTGAAGAAGAGATTGCGAATGCCCGTCTCGGCGGCGTACGCCGTTACCGTTTCGGCGCCTCCAACGTTCGTGTCAAAGTACTCGCGCCGCTCCGACCCTGGCTCCCGGGCCAGCGCCGCCAGATGGAAGATCCAGCTGCGGTCACCATCGACGCGCTCGACGCGTTCGGCGATCGGCTGCCGGACGTCGACGCGACGGAACGTCACGCGGTGGGAACCGAAGTCGCGCTCGACGAGGTCGAAGTTGATGATCTCCTCGAACCCGCCGGAGCCCAGCAGCTCGCTGATCAGAAAGCCGCCGATATAGCCGGAACCCCCGGTCACGATCGCGATACGCCGGTCACCCATCCCGTCGGAGGATCTCGTTCGCCTCGTTGCTGGCGGTCCACGCGATGCGCGGGGCCTTCTCGATCTGCGACCGAGTCAGATCGACGTGAACGGTGCGTGAGCCTGGCTCGATCCGATCGATGACGCTCAATGGAAGCATCACCAACCGCTCTGCGCCGCCGCCGACGCCCCCGATCGTGAGATGGTGCTCGCTCGCTTCGGTGGTAGTGCGCTGGAGCGTCCCTACGCGGCCGTCGAGCGCCTCGACCGCGAAGCCGCCGAGCTCATCAGCGAGCGTGTCCCGCCCGTACCGATCCCTGCGTCGTCTGTGGCCGTCCATCGTGGTCCCCACGCTTGTGCGTACCCAGCGTGGGCAGCGTCCTGACAATGGTACTCCGACCGCTCGGCGAATGAGGTCGTGGCACGGGACGTTGCCCGATTGCAACGCGTTAAGGACCGTCAAGGCTAGCGAAACGTCGTCAGAGGTACTAGTCTCCGTAGGTACTTATCGATCAGTCCTCCCTCGGTCGCCCACCGAATCCCCGGGACCGCCGCCGTGCGCTGGACGTGGCTATTGTTGCCATAGGGGGCTACGACGTTGCGCGTTTCTGTTATTGGGCTCGGGTATGTCGGGCTCGTCACGTCGGCGGGTTTGGCAGAGTGGGGTCACGACGTCGTCGGCGTCGAGGCCTCAGAAGCCCGCCTTAGCTTGCTGCGGGAGGGTCGCCTTCCATTCTATGAGCCGGGGCTTGACGAGCTCGTCGGCCGCCACGGCGGCACCGGGCGGCTTCGATTCGCTTCGCCGGCGGAGGCGGAGGAGGAGATCAACGCTTCCGAGATCGTGTTCATCGCCGTCGGTACGCATGACGGCAATGGGGGCTGGCAGACCGATACGGCGTGTGCTGCGCTTGAGTCGATCGTGCCGCACATGGCCGACGACGCGACTCTGGTGATTCGGTCGACCCTGCCGCCGGAGTTCGTCGATACGCTTGCCGGGATCGTTCGTGAACATCGTCGTGACCATGGCAAGGGCGCGATCCCGGTGCTGCTCAACCCGGAATTCACGCGTGAGGCTCGGGCCATCCAGGACTTCATGCATCCCGATCGGATCGTGCTCGGCGTCATCGATGACCCTGAGCAGATCGGAGTCGAGCGGACGCAGCGCCTGTACGAACAGGCCGAGGCGCCGATCGTCGTCCTTCGCGGGCTTGACGCCGCGTTTTCGAAGCTGGGCGCCAACCTCTTTCTGGCGACGAAGATCAGCTTCGCCAACGAGCTCGCCGCGCTCTGTGACGCCTATGGAGCGCAGGTCGACCAGGTGGTCAGCGCCATGGCTTATGACACGCGCATCGGCGGAGCGTTCCTGAGGCCAGGCGTTGGCTTCGGTGGTTCGTGCCTCCCGCACCAGGTGAGCATGACCGTGAAGGCGGCCATGGAGATCGGCATTCCCACGCCCCTGCTCGCGGCGGTCGATCACATCAACCATCGCCAGCGCGATCAGTTCGTGGAGCGGATCACCGAATCCGTGACCGACATCGAAGGCGCCAAGGTGGCCCTGCTCGGCCTCACCTTCAAGCCGCACACGGACGACCTTCGCGACGCCCCGTCCCTGACCATTGCGGACGCATTGCTGAAGCGGGGTGCGCGAGTGGTGGCCTATGACCCGATGGCCGACGCCGCCGAGCGTGCCGCCGAACTGGTGCCGGGCCTGGAAATCGCGGCTTCGGTGAGTGATGCCATCGCCGACGCCGACGCGATCGGGCTCATCACCGAGTGGCCGGAATTCAGCGAGATCGACTGGACGAGCGCACGCGGTTCCGTGCGGGGCGCGGCCATCGTCGACGGCCGTAACGCACTCTCCCCGGACCGCGTTGCTGAGGCCGGCTTCAGCTATCGCGGCTTCGGTCGAGGGTATGCACCAGCGTCCGAGGCCGGCGTCCTGCAACCGGAGAATGGCCGGACGCCGATCGCGATTCAGCCCGATGTTGGTGCGGTGTCGCTGCCCGCCACGGCAATTCCCGCCCAATCCATGAGATTGGCGGAGCGCGTCGGCCGATCGGACTGACTGTGACGAACCTCGTTGCCGGTGGCGCCGGACTGCTGGGCAGCCACCTCGTCGACCTCCTTCTCGATCGCGGCGAGGAGGTCGTCGTCATCGATAACCTGCTCACGGGCCGCATGGAGAATCTCAGCCACCGAGCCGATCATCCAGGCCTGACCTTCGTGCGTGCGGATCTCCTCGAGCCGCTCGTGCCCGAGATCACCGATCGATCGTTCGATCGGGTGTATCACCTTGCCAGCCCGGCAAGCCCGATGCATTACGCGGCGTACCCGATCGAGACGCTGCTCGTCAATTCGGCCGGTACGCGGACGCTGCTCGACCTCGCACGTAAGAACGGTGCGCGGTTCGTGCTGGCCTCGACCTCCGAGGTCTACGGCGACCCGGCCGTTCATCCGCAGGTTGAAACCTACTGGGGAAACGTGAATCCCAACGGACCGCGGTCGTGCTATGACGAGGGCAAGCGATTTGGCGAGGCCATGAGCATGGCGCATCGCCGGACGCACGGGACCGACGTCCGAATCGCCCGTATCTTCAACACCTACGGTCCGCGATCGGATCCCGACGACGGACGCGTCGTTCCTGCATTCTGCGTTCAGGCCCTGAATGGAGAGCCATTGACGGTGTTCGGGGACGGCAGTCGAACCCGGTCGTTCTGCTACGTCACCGACCTCGTGGATGGCCTGGCGCGCCTGATGTCCGTGGACGAACCGCGGGAGCGGGTCATGAACATCGGAAACCCATCGGAAGTGACCATCGGGGAGCTCGCTCGCGTCGTCATCGACGTGACGGGCAGTGCTTCGACGATCACGCATCACCAGGTGCCGGTTGACGACCCGATCCGTCGGTGCCCCGACATCACGATCGCACGCCGTGAGCTCGGCTGGGAGCCCACCACGCCGCTGCGCGAAGGACTCATCCGAACGCTGCGGTACTTTCGCGCGACGCAGGGACCGGGCAACCCGGCTGCATCCCGGGTAGAGCTGGCGTCATGATTCGAGGGACCGGCATCATCCGCTGGGTTGCCGCGCTGACTGTCGTGGGTGCTGCTGCCTACCTGGCTGGATCCGGAGGGATCGCTCCGGCACTTGCCGTCCTGGTCGGATCGGCAGGAGGCCTGCTTGCGGCACTGATCTGGCTCCTGACGGCCACACCTCTCGCACCGGCGGCCGGGCGCGACGGTCTCCGTGGACGGCTGACGGTGGAGCTCGACCGCTGCCGCCGTCGGGGTCACCACCTTGCGCTCGTCCGGCTGACCCTGTCGGCGGACCCGTCGGCCCGCGTGCGCCTGCCGGCCTTCATCAGGCAGATGGATCATCTCGCCATCGCGGACGAACATGCGTACCTGCTGCTGCCAGAGGCATCGCGATCCGAAGCGGAGCTGCTGGTCGGTCGGATTGGGGAAGCGGTTCCGGCCGCCTTCGCCGACAGCACCCCGCTTATCGCGGTCTTTCCCGAGGACGGCCTCACGGAACGAGCATTGCTGGCGGCAGTGGACGGACACCCGTACTTCGCGGAACCGTTGGGCATCGCGGGCTTGCGCGACCCCGGCTCGGCAGATGCGGATGGCGCCGATGACACGGCGTCTGAACGACAGGCGGCTGGTTGAGCCTTCCTGCCTACCAGCGGGTAAAGCGAGCGTTTGACCTTACGATCGTTCTGATCGCGATGCCGCTCATCCTGGTCGTCATGGGGCTGTGCGCCCTCGCGATCCGCCTCGACTCTCCCGGCCCCGTCCTGTTTCAGCAGCCGCGCACCGGGCGAGATGGGCTCCGCTTCCGCATGTACAAGTTCCGCACGATGGTTCCCAACGCTGCCGAGCTCGAGGACTCATTGCGTCACCTCAGCATCCTCCCACCGCCCGCGTTCAAGATCATCGACGATCCACGCATCACCAGGGTCGGGCGCTTCCTCCGGAAGTCCAGCCTTGATGAGCTGCCACAGCTCATCAACGTAATGCGCGGAGACATGAGCCTCGTCGGTCCTCGCCCGACGCCGTGGCCAGTCGCTCAATACGAGCTCTGGCAGACGGCTCGGCTCGAGGTCCCGCCCGGCATCACCGGGCTCTGGCAGGTCGAGGGCCGCAACACCACTGACTTCAGCGGCTGGCTCCGTCTCGAGATGCGCTACATGCAGCGGCTCTCGCTGTGGCAGGACCTCGTGATACTGGGGAGGACAGCCGGGGCCGTCATTCGCGGGACGGGTGAGTAGGGCCCCGAGGGACCTACTACCTCACCGGACGTTCCCAGGCCCGACGACCTGGCTGCACAGGGTCGGGCTTTCATAGTCGTTGCACAACGAGGCTGCGGCGTAGACATTGTTCCGGATGATGTTGCCGCTGCCGCGGAGATCCCAGAGGCGAATCGCCCAGCCATCCCTGGCTCCGCCGAAGACATTGCCTTCGACGACATTGTTGTTCGCGGCGTTCCCCAGGAGCAGGTTTGCCCGGTTGGCATTGGTCAGCGTGTTGCCACGGAACACGACGTTGTCAGTTCCATCCGTCCCGAGGCTGGAACCACTCAGCTTCACGTTGTAGCCCTTCGGCGCGTTGTTGAAGACATTCCCCTGGATCAACCCGTTGCTGCCGTTCGGAGCATTGACATAGAGGTTATGGCTGCGATTGCCATCGGCCTCGCCGCCAAGGGTGTCGTGAAACGCGCTGCCGCTGATGGTCCAGGACTGCGGCGAGCCCGCAACCAGCAGGTTTGCGAACGACTGCGCTCCCCACATTTCCACTCCCTGCAGAAGCCACCCCGTGCCTCCGTTGATCTTCACCATGTGCTCGTCGTACGCCCCACCGTTCCAGGTGAAGCCGATGCCACTGATGGTCCAGTAGTCGAGGCCGCTGAACCGCACCAGGCCGGCAATGACCGCCCGCTCGCCGGGATAGGACGTCAGCGTGATGCGCGCGGAGGCAGTGCCGTTC
>JACCWY010000042.1 GCA_013697395.1 Chloroflexota bacterium
CGGGCATGCGTGCGACGATCGGCGGGGCCCGGGCCGACGGCGATCGACTCATCGTGGACGTGACCGTCAGTGCGGCGTCCGCACCGCGACCCGACCGAGAGGACGTGCTCGAGCGGGTCCGTGGCCGCTCCGCAGACGAGGCCGAGGCGGCCCTCGCCGGCATCGGTTCGGCGAGCGTCGAGCTGTGGCCGGCCTGGGTCGGATCCGTCCCGGAGCTCGACTGGCGGATCAACGTGCGCATCGGTGACGCCTCCGGCGACCCGGGGCCATCGGCCACCCCGTGAGCACCATCATCGGACTCGATCACGGGTCGCGCCGGATCGGCGTGGCGGTCGGCGATACCGATACCGGCATGGCGTTCGCGCGCCCCGCGATCCGCCGGCGCAGCCTGGCGTCCGACCTGGATGCCGTCGAGGAGCTCGCGCGGGCCGAGGGCGCGGAGCTCGTCGTGATGGGGCTGCCGCTGCACTCGGATGGCAGCGAGGGAGCCCAGGCGGCATCGGCTCGCGCGTTCGGAGGCGCAGTGGCGGATCGCGGCCTGAGCGTCACCTACGAGGACGAGCGCCTCAGCTCGTGGGAGGCGGGCGAGCGGCTTCGGGAACGTGGCAGGCGACCGACCCGGGAGAGCGGGGAGCTCGACTCGACGGCGGCCTGCCTGACCCTGCAACAATACCTCGAGGCCCGTCGCCGGACGGGTTCCCCTGAGGAGATCGAATGAGCCGACGCCCCGCGCCCATGGGAGAGTACGAGGACCGTCGAAACGCGCGCATCCGACAGCTGCGCGAGCAGCGCGAGGGGCCGATGCGCCGCCGCCGGCGGGTGCAGCCGCTCCTCATCGTCATGTGGATCGCCGGGTCGATCGCGCTCCTGGGCGTCCTCCTGGTCGTGGGCTTCAACATCTTCTTCGCCCCGCGTGTCATGGCCTGGGTGGAGGGCAACCCCGGGGCGATCGAGCACGGCATCGTGCAGGACTTCGTGCAGTGGTACCGCCCCGAGGTGCTTGCCGACGAGCCGGCCAGCGAGGAGCAGCGCCGCGTCTCGGTCGACGTCGAGACCGGCGCAACGGACACCGGCATCGGCCGGCTCCTGTTCGAGCAGGGCCTGATCCGGAGCGAGGTTGCCTTCCAGTACGCCGTGATCACCGCCGGGCGTGAGGGAACCCTGGCCGCTGGCACGTACGACCTGTCTCCCACGCTGCGGCCGTCGGAGATCGTCGCGGCGCTGCGCGGCGAGTTCTTCGGCGCGACGACGATGGTCACTCTCCGGGAGGGTCTGCGCCTCGAGGAGGTCGTCGCGACCTTCGGCCAGAGCAACATGACGTTCAACCTCGAGGAGTTCGCCGCCCTCCTCCAGGCGCCGCCGGCAGAGCTGTTGAACGAGTTCGACTTCCTCGCCGACCTGCCCGAAGGGCGATCGCTCGAGGGCTACATCCCGCCCGAGACGCTCGACTACGAGATCACCGGACCGCGCAGCAAGCCGCTGGAGATCGTCCGCAAGCTGCTGGGGCAGTTGGGCACCCTGCTCACGCCGGAGATCCGGCAGGCCATCGCCGCCAAGGGACTGTCGATCGACGAGGCGGTGATCATCGCGAGCATCGTGGAGCGCGAGGCGGTCATCGACGAAGAGCGGCCGCTCATCGCCGCCGTGTACATCAAGCGATTCCAGGAGCCTGACAACGCGCAGACGGCGGGCCTGCTCAACGCCGACCCCACCCTCCAGTACGGGCTCACGACCGGCGAGGTCCGGCCGGAGGGCCACCCCCTGCTGGCGAACACCGAGGGAGCGCTGCTCCCGGTCGATGACTGGGGCTCGATCGACTGGTGGCCGCAGCTCCAGGTCGGGGGCGGCGACGTCGCGCTCGAGGAGTACCTGCTCGGGTTCCAGACCTACACCCAGGCGGGGCTGCCCCCGATGCCGATCGCAGCACCCAGGATCGAGTCGATCGCGGCCGTCGCCAACGCCCCGACCGACGAGGGATATCTCTTCTTCGTCGCCGGGTGTCCGGGCGGCACGCGGGATGGCTCGCACTACTTCTCGCGCACGAACGCCGAGCATGAGGCCCTCGTCGCCCAGGCACGCGAGGAGTGCGCCGGCCAATGACGGAAGCGCGGCTGGCGGCGCTCCGAGCGCTGCTTGACGAGCACGCCCTCGACGCGATCCTGCTGAGCCGGAGCGCGAACAAGCGCTACTTCAGCGGCTTCCGGCTCGGCCACGGCGAGGAGGCCACGTCGGGGTTCTCGGGAACCCTCCTCGTTACGCGTGACTCGAACGAGATCCTTGCCGACTCGCGCTACGTCGAGCAGGCCGAGATCGAAGCACCCGCCTGGGAGCTCGTGCGGACCTCACGGGCGCTCGACGTCGAGCTCCCGCCGCTGCTCCTCCGTCACGAGGTCTCGGCGCTGGGCATGGAGGCGGCCGTCGTGAGCCACGCGGACTGGTCGGCCCTGGCCGAGGCAGCCCCGGGCGTCGAGCTGCATGCCATGGATGACGAGCTCGTCCCCTTGAGGATCCACAAGACGGGCGAGGAAGTCGACGCCATCGGCCGCGCCTGCGCCATCTCCGATGCCTGCTTCGCGCACCTCGTCGAATTCGTGCGGCCCGGCATGACCGAGCGAGAGGTCGCCTGGGAGCTCGAATCCTACGTTCGGGCGAACGGAGCCGATGGGCTGGCCTTCGAGTCGATCGTCCTCGCCGGCGCACGCGCCGCCATGCCGCACGGCCGTCCCTCCGAGGCGGTCATCGAGCGCGGCAACGTGCTGCTCATCGACTTCGGCGTCGCCGTCGACGGGTATCGGTCCGACATGACGCGCACCCTGTTCGTGTCAGAGGTGCCCGAGGAGGTCCGCCGCTACCATGACGCGGTTCGTGACGCGCAGCAGCTGGCGATCGAGGCGCTGGCGGTCGGGGTGAACGGACAGGAGGTGGACGCCATCGCCCGCACCCGCATCGAAGCCGAAGGCGTCGAGCCGTATGGGCACGGGCTCGGTCACGGGATCGGCCTCGAGACGCACGAGCCGCCGCGGCTGCGCAGATCGGAGGCCTACACGCTCGAGGCGGGCATGGTCTTCAGCGTCGAGCCGGGAATCTACCTGCCCGGCGTTACCGGCATCCGGATCGAGGACATCGTGGCCCTGGAAGCCTCGGGTCCACGTCTGCTGACGACGTCGCCGCGGGAGCCGATCGTCATCGGTTGACGACGGTTCTCGATCGCCCATGCAGCGGCGGACTGGTATGTGCTGAATCCGGCCGAGCCTGGGCGTCATCACTGGCTCGCTCGGTCCCCACGAGCGTGCATCGCGGCGCCGATGCGCCATACGGCCGTCAGAACCGATGCGAAGAGTCCCCCGGCGCATGACTGAGCAGGATCACGGAGACTCGGCGCGTCAACAGTCCGCCGGTGCATGTCCGATCGCCATCAGTCCACGCGCCACGGGAGTGGGCGGCAACGGTATCCTGAGCGGCGCACCGCATCCGCCCAGCACCGCAGGAGCAGCGATTGATCAGCACCGGCGACGTCAAGAAGGGCGTCATCATCGAGCTGGACGGGCAGCTGATGAAGGTCCTCGACTGGACCCACATCAAGATGGCGCGCGGCTCCGCCCAGGTCCGGATGAAGCTCCAGAACGTACGCAAGGGCGACATCGTGGAGCGGACCTTCCAGGCCGGCACGCGCTGGCCGCGCGCCCGCGTCGAGCAGCGCAAGGCGCAGTTCCTGTACAGCGACGGCGACGCGTACCACTTCATGGACAGCGAGAACTACGAGCAGTTCGCCATCCGCGCAGCCATGCTCGGGGACGACGCGCGATACCTGAAGGAGAACACCGACGTCTTCATCAGCTCGCACGATGCGGAGGTGCTCGGGGTCGACCTGCCGCTCACGGTCGACCTGCGCGTAACCCAGACCGATCCCGGCTTTGCCGGGGACACCGCCACCGGCGCGAAGAAGGCCGCGACGGTCGAGACAGGCCTGGTCGTCCAGGTGCCACTGTTCGTGAACGAGGGTGACGTGCTGCGCATCGACACCCGCACGGGTGACTACGTCACCCGGGTGCAATGAATTCTGAATCCGCCCACCAGCGCTCCCTGTGGGACGACGCACCGGCCGAGCCGGAGCGCGAGGCGGATGCACCGGCCCCGCCGGCAGCGCGGCCGAGCCCTCGGATCCTGCGCGTCACGGACCTCAACCGGCGCGTTCGATCGCTCCTCGATGGCGACAGCGTCCTGTCCGACGTCTGGGTCGAGGGCGAGGTCAGCCAACCGTCGTTTCCGCCATCGGGGCACTGCTTCTTCACGCTGAAGGACGCGAACAGCCAGGTGCGGGCGGCCCTCTTCCGCGAGGAGCTGGCGCGGGCGCCCGTCCGACCGGAGCACGGCATGCACCTGATCATCCACGGCCGCGTGCGCGCCTATGAGCCGCAGGGCGTCTACCAGCTCTACGTCGAATCGATCACGCCTGCCGGGGCGGGCGATCTCCACGCGCGCTACGAGGCGCTGCGCGCGAAGCTCGGGGCGGAGGGCCTGTTCGAGGATTCGCGGAAACGGCCGATCCCGCGCTGGCCGCGACGCATCGGGGTGGTGACCTCGCCGCAGGGCGCCGTGTGGCGCGACATCAACAACGTGTTGCGGCGGCGCTACCCGCTGGTCCAGCTGGTGCTCTCGCCGAGCGTGGTCCAGGGCACGACCGCCGCACCGGCGATCGTCCGCGCGCTCCAGCGTCTCTACGCGCAGGACGCGATCGACACGATCATCCTCGCTCGCGGCGGCGGCTCCCTCGAGGACCTGTCGAGCTTCAACGACGAGCGAGTCGTCCGCGCGGTGGCCGGCGCCCCGGTACCGATCGTCGTCGGCGTCGGCCATGAGTCGGACGTTACCCTGGCCGATTTCGCCGCCGACCTTCGGGCCCCCACGCCCAGTGCCGCCGCCGAGCTCGCCACCCCGGACGCGACGCAGCTGGCCACCATCCTCGCCCGCCTGCGCGACCGTGCGACGGCTGCCCTGCTCGGACG
>JACCWY010000049.1 GCA_013697395.1 Chloroflexota bacterium
TCGCTACGCCGACGCGGCCTTCGAGATCGGCCGGGCCGACGGCACCCTCGACACGTGGGAGCGCGACCTGGCCACGCTGCGGCGGGCGCTCGGCGACGAGCAGCTCCGGCGGCTGGTCCAGCATCCGGCCGTCCCCTTCGCCGAGAAGGAGAAGGTGCTGCGCCGGGTGGTCGAGGGCGTCGCGGCCGAGCCGCTTGCCCTGGCGCTGCTGATGATCCGGCGCGGCCGTCCCGGCGCCATCGACGCGATGGTCGAGCGCTTCGCCGAGCTGGTGCGTCGCGACCGCGGCATCTCCCTGGCGGAGGTGAGCACGGCCCTGCCGCTGGACGACGAGCAGCGAGCCGCGATCGCCGAGCGCCTGCGGGCGCTGACCGGCGATCGTGTCGAGATGAACGAGAAGGTCGACGAATCGCTGATCGGCGGGATCTCCGTCCGGATCGGCGATCGGCTGTACGACGCAAGCGTGCGGAGCCGCCTCGAGCGGCTGCGTGCCCGGCTGACCGCCGTCTAGGTAGGAAGGAACTCCATTGGCGATTCGATCCGACGAGATCACGTCGATCATCCGCAGCGAGATCAAGGGATTCGACGAGGGAGCCGACGTCAGCGGTGTCGGCACCATCGTCGAGGTGGGCGACGGCATCGCCCAGGTCTACGGGCTCTCCGGCGCGCTTGCGCAGGAGCTGCTCGAGTTCCCGAACGGGATCATGGGCATGGCCTTCAACCTCGAGGAGGAGACCGTCGGCGCCCTGATCCTGGGCGACTACACCTCCCTCAAGGAGGGAGACCAGGTCAAGACCACGGGCCGAATCGTCGAGGTGCCCGTCGGCGACGCGCTCATCGGCCGCGTGGTGAACCCGCTCGGCGAGCCGCTCGACGGCAAGGGCAAGATCGAGACGACGAAGACCCGGCCCATCGAGCGCATCGCGCCCGGCGTCATCGTTCGCCAGCCGGTCGACACGCCCGTCCAGACAGGGATCAAGGCCATCGATTCGATGATCCCGATCGGCCGTGGCCAGCGGGAGCTGATCATCGGGGACCGGCAGACCGGGAAGACGGCCATCGCGGTCGACACGATCATCAACCAGAAGGGCCAGGACCTGATCTGCATCTACGTGGCCATCGGCCAGAAGCAATCGACAGTGGCCCAGGTCGTGGCGCAGCTGGAGGAGTCGGGCGCAATGGAGCACACGATCGTCGTGTTCGCAGGCGCCAGCGATCCGGCGCCGCTCCAGTTCCTGGCTCCCTACGCCGGCGTTGCCATGGGCGAGGAATTCATGGATGCCGGCAAGGACGCGCTGTGCGTGTACGACGACCTCTCGAAGCACTCATGGGCGTATCGCCAGGTGTCGCTGCTCATGCGCCGTCCGCCCGGTCGCGAGGCGTTCCCCGGCGACATCTTCTACGCGCACTCCCGCCTGCTGGAACGGGCCGCCCGGCTCAACAAGGACAACGGGGGCGGATCGCTGACGGCGCTGCCGATCATCGAGACGCAGGCCGGCGACGTGTCGGCGTACATCCCGACCAACGTGATCAGCATCACCGATGGCCAGATCTTCCTGCAGTCGGACCTCTTCAACCAGGGCCAGCGGCCGGCCGTGAACGCCGGCATCAGCGTCTCCCGCGTCGGTGGCGCCGCGCAGATCAAGGCCATGCGCCAGGTCGCAGGCAAGCTGCGTATCGACCTCGCCCAGTACCGCGAGCTGGCCGCATTCGCGCAGTTCAGCTCCGACCTCGACAAGGCGACGCGCGACCAGCTGACCCGCGGCGAGAAGACGACCGAGATCCTGAAGCAGCCGCAGTACGAGCCGCTCCCGGTGGAGAAGCAGGTGGTCATCATCTGGGCGGCGACGAACGGCCTGCTCGATGACGTCGAGACGAGCAAGATCGCCGAGTTCGAGACGGGCCTCTACCGCCACCTCGAGTCAGGCTACGAGGACGTCCTGCCCACCATCGCGAAGGAGAAGGTGCTCTCGGACGAGACCATCGCGACCCTCGAGAAGGCGGTCGCCGAGTTCACGCGCCAGGGGGGATACGGCAAGGCCGATGACAAGGCTGGCGGCACCGCTCCGGCCGACGCGGAGTCGCCGGACGACGCGGGCGGCCAGGCCGAGGATGCATCGGCAGACGAGCCGGCCAAGGGGGCGGCCGGCGAATCCGGGGCAGGTGCGCCAGCGGAGGCCGAGGCGCCGGCGGAGGCCGAGGCGCCGGCGGAGGCAGGTGCGCCGGCGGAGGCCCAGGCGCCGCCGAAGGCAAAGGCTCCCGCCCGCGCGAAGGCTCCGGCGAAGACCAGGAAGCCAGCGAAGCGCAGGACGCCGGAGAAGAAGTCCTAGCCCATGCCGAGCCTGAAGGACATCCGCGGGCGGATCGGATCGGTCCGCAACATCGCCCAGATCACCCGTGCGATGGAGATGGTCGCCGCGTCGCGCATGAAGCGGGCGCAGGACTCGATCCTCGCCGCGCGTCCCTACGCCGACGAGCTGGAGGATGCGCTCCGTCGTGTTGTCGGTGCCATCGGGCTGACCGAGGAGGTCGATCCGCTCCTGGCGCGCCGGCCGATCCGCCGGGCCGGCATCATCGTGATCACCACCGACCGCGGCCTGGCCGGCTCGCTCAACGCGAACGCGACGCGCACGGTCCTGCGCTGGGTCGCCGCCCGCGCGTCCCGGACGGACGGCGACGCCCCGGTCGAGATCGAGGCCATCACCGTCGGGCGCAAGGGTCGCGACGCGCTGCGTCGGGCCGGCATCCCGATCGCGGCTCACTTCGTACAGCTCGGCGACCGGCCGTCGTTCGCCGATGTGACGCCGATCGCGAGGCTCGTGACCGGGGACTTCCTGGAGGAGAAGTACGACGAGATCGACATCGCCTACAGCACGTTCGTCTCGACGCTCGCCCAGAAGCCGGAGATCGACACGATCCTGCCGGTGGTGCGACCCGAGATGCGCGAGGAGAGCGAACGAACGAACGACGAGTACCTGTTCGAGCCCTCGCCGGAGGCCGTGCTGAGGCGGCTGCTGCCGCACTACGTGGCGATCGGGATCTATCGGGCAGTCCTCGAGAACAACGCGTCCGAGCAGTCCGCACGCATGATCGCCATGCGCAACTCGACCGACAACGCGAACGAGCTCATCGACGACCTGACGCTGGTCTACAACAAGACGCGCCAGGCCACCATCACCCGCGAAATGATCGAGATCGCCTCCGGTGCGGAAGCGCTCGGCTAGGCAAGGAGAAGAGCAGACCGATGGCCACCGGCAAGGTGATCCAGATCACGGGACCCGTGATCGACGTCGAGTTCCCACCGGGCGACCTGCCCGGCATCTACAACGCGCTCGAGATCGAGCGGCCGGACGGCGAGATGCTCGTCGTCGAGGTCCAGCAGCACCTGGGCAACAACTGGGTGCGCGCCGTCGCGATGTCGACGACCGACGGGCTGGCGCGCGGGCTCGACGTCGTGGATACCGGCGCTCCCATCACCGTCCCGGTCGGCGAGGTCACGCTGGGGCGCGTCTTCGACGTCCTCGGCCACCCGATCGACGGCAAGGGCGACGTGAAGGCCGAGAAGTTCCTGCCCATCCACCGCGACCCTCCCGCGTTCGACCAGATGGAGACCGAGGCGCAGGTCTTCGAGACGGGAATCAAGGTCATCGATCTGATTGCCCCGTTCCGGCGCGGCGGCAAGGTCGGCGTCTTCGGCGGTGCGGGCACCGGAAAGACCGTCATCATCCAGGAGCTGATCCGGAACATCGCCGCCGAGCACGGCGGCTACTCGGTCTTCGCCGGCGTCGGCGAGCGCTCGCGCGAGGGGAACGACCTCCTGGGCGAGATGACCGAATCGGGCGTCATCGACAAGACAGTCATGGTCTTCGGGCAGATGAACGAGCCGCCGGGCGCGCGCCAGCGGGTGGGGCTCACGGCCCTGGCCATGGCGGAGTACTTCCGCGACGAGGAGGGGCGCGACATCCTCCTCTTCATCGACAACATCTTCCGCTTCACGCAGGCGGGCTCGGAGGTCTCCGCGTTGCTCGGCCGCATGCCCTCCGCCGTGGGCTACCAGCCGACGCTGGCCACCGAGATGGGCGACCTCCAGGAGCGGATCACCTCGACCAAGAAGGGCTCGATCACGTCGCTGCAGGCAATCTTCGTCCCGGCCGACGACTACACCGATCCCGCCCCCGCGACGACGTTCGCGCACCTCGACTCCACGATCCGCCTCGAGCGCTCGATCGTGGAGCTCGGCATCTACCCCGCCGTCGATCCCCTGACCTCCACCTCGACCGTGCTCGACCGGCGCATCGTCGGTGACGAGCATTTCGAGGTCTCGCGCGAGGCGCAGCGAACGCTCCAGCGCTACAAGGACCTCCAGGACATCATCGCCATCCTCGGCATGGACGAGCTGTCCGAGGAGGACAAGGTGTCCGTTTCTCGCGCGCGCCGCCTCCAGCGCTTCATGAGCCAGCCGTTCTTCGTGGCCGAGCAGTTCACCGGCAGGCCAGGCGCCTATGTCGAGCTCAAGGAGACGGTCCGCGGGTTCGGCGAGATCCTGGCCGGCAAGCACGACCAGCTCCCCGAGCAGGCCTTCTTCATGGCAGGCAAGATCGAGGACGTGGTCGCGAACGCGGAGAAGATGGGCTGACCGATGCCAATGCAGCTCGAGATCGTCTCCCCCGAGCGGCGCGCGTTCACCGACGAGGTGGACATGGTCATCGTGCCCGGCATCGATGGGCAGCTCGGCATCCTGCCGCACCACACGCGCCTGATCAGCGCGCTCGGCGTTGGCGAGCTGCGGATCAAAAAGGGCGGCACCGAGCAGTCGATGCTCATCTCCGGCGGCTTCGTCGAGGTTCGGCCGGACAAGGTGATCGTGATGGCCGACCTGGCCGAGCACTCCGACGAGATCGACGAGGCGAAGGCCGTCGAGGCGCGCAAGCGGGCCGAGTCGGAGCTCGAGCAGTCGCAGGATCCGGTCGACATCGCCCGTGTGCGGGCCGCGCTCCAGACGGCTCTGATGCGCGAACGGATCGCCACCCGCCGCCGTTCGCGCGGCTGACCATGGCCGCCGCAGCTGCCGATGGATGAGGCAGTCGCGCACACGGCGCGACCCCTCCGCGCCGCTCGGCCCGTTCCATCAGGCAGCCGCGCACGGAGAGAAGCGTTCGTGCGCCTCCTGGCCCGATCGATCGGGTTCTATCAGCCGCGAACGTGGAGCTCGACGAACTCATCGACCCGCAGCACTGCCAGGATCGGCCGAACGATGAGCGGCATCGCGCGGCGCGCCCGATCGCGGAATCGGCGCGGCTCGACGAGGTCGATCCAGCGGCCACGGGTGCGAACGCGGCAGCCGCCCGCGGCCTCGACATTGCGCAACCACTCGACGCCGGGGCCGTACGTGAGGGCTATGACGTAGCGATCGCCGCGCCGGAACACGTTGATCGGAGTCCGCCGCACAGATCCGGTCCGCCGTCCGACGTGCTCGAGCATGCCGAACCATGGGAGCCAGCCGGCGAACGGGGCGGTGAGCCGGTTCGTGACGACCAGGTTGACCCGCGCCAGCCAATGCGGGAGTGGCATGTGACCCATGGTATGCGGCTGCGGTAGCATCGGGCGCATGGACGACGAGCCGATGACGCCCGAGGAGGCGGAGCGTGCCCACCTCCGCGGGCCGGAGGGAGCGCCGGACGCCGGACATCGGCGCATGCAGGAGCTGCGCAAGATCGGTCGCGAGTATCCGTTCATCTGCCCGGTCGACTTCAAGCCGCATCGGGGCTCGCCGCCGGGCAGCGATCCCAATCTCGACAGCACCTTCGTCGCCAACCACCGCGAGGACGACGGCGGGCACTACCTCGCCTGACGATGCTCACCTGCGACCACTGCGGCACGCGCATGCCGCAGCTGCCCGTGCGAATCGAGATCGTGCGCGAGTCCGGACCGATCGGCCTGCCCAGCAGCCCCGCACATGGCGAGACGGTGAACTTCACGCGACCCTATCGGTTCTGCTCGGCCGACCACCTCCACGCATGGGCGCGCGACGGCCGGATGATGATCTGCAACCGGCAGCCGACCCCGTTCGAGGCGGGCATGCAGCCGTACCTGCCGTCGCGCCACATGGGCGGGCGGCTCGGCCTGTGCGACGGCCACCACACCGGCGCCCACGAGTGGAAGGAAGCCTTTCCGGGCTGATCGGGTACGAGACTTGCCCCGGTGGCACGCATCGGCAAACGAAGGCTGTCGTGCGCGCTCCCCCGTCGCCGACTTGTGCCGGTCGGGCAACGGAAGGACAACGAGGGCGCCGGATTCCGCGCTGAGCGCTGCCGGCTGGCCGTTAGATGCCACCGTGGCACATTCACCATCCGTGCACCGGGGGCAACAACCGCTGTCCCGCCGGCGTCGGGGAGCGGTCCGACGGGCCGACGCCCACTAGACTCAACGAGGTCCCATGCAGAAGTTCGTCATCACCGGCGGCGTGCCGCTCTCGGGAGAGGTTCGCATCGCCGGCGCCAAGAACGCCGTGCTCAAGCAGATGGCCGCGGCCGTTCTGACCGATGAGCTCTGCACGCTGCGCAACGTGCCGAAGATCAGCGACGTGGCGATCCTGCGCGAGGTGATGGGCGACATCGGATTCGAGGTCCGGCGGCTGAACGGCGACGGGCTCGAGCTGCATGCCGGCGAGGTCTCGTGGCCGTTCGTTCCGCTCGAGGTGGGCATGAAGCTCCGGGCCAGCTTCATCCTGCTCGGACCGATGCTGGCGCGCTTCGGCCGCCTCATCCTGCCGAACCCTGGTGGTGACCGGATCGGTCGCCGGCCGGTCGACTTCCACGTCGCCGCCATGGAGGCGATGGGCGCGACGATCGACTACCGCAACGGCTACTACTTCGCGTCGGCGCCACCCGACGGCCTGCGCGGCGCCCACATCGAATTCCCGACCATCACCGTCATGGGGACCGAGAACGCCATCCTTGCCGCGACCCTCGCTCGTGGCACGACGGTCATCGACAACGCGGCTCTCGAGCCGGAGGTCGACGATCTGATCGCGATGCTGTGCGCCATGGGCGCGCAGATTCAGCGCACCGCCGAGCGGCGGATCGAGGTGCAGGGAGTCGCCCGCCTGCGCGGGACCGAGCACCGCGTCATCGGGGATCGGCTCGAGGCGGAGACCTTCGCGATCGCGGCCGCCACCACGCGTGGCGACGTGACGCTGAACGGGATCGACCCCGGGCACCTCGGCGCGTTCCTTGAGATCTGCGACCGGCTGGGCCTCTCCTACCACGCCGATGCCGCCGCGGCCACCGTCGTCATCCGTGGCGCCGCGGGCGACGAGCTGCGGGCGGTCGACGTTCGAACGGACGTCTACCCAGGCTTCGCCACCGATTTCCAGGCCCCGCTCTCCGTACTGCTCACCCAGGCTGCAGGCGCATCCACGATCCACGAGACGATCTTCGAGGACCGGCTCGACCATCTGCGGCACCTGGTCAAGATGGGCGCCGACATCGAGCTCCTGGACGAGCGGCGGGCGCGGATCACCGGTCCAACGCAGCTTCATGGCGCGGAGGTCGGGATCGCCGACCTGCGTGCGGGCGCCACGCTCATCCTGGCCGCGCTGGCCGCCACCGGTACGAGCGTCATCTCGGGCATCGAGCACGTCGACCGAGGCTATGAGCAGATCGAGGCCAAGCTCGTCGCCCTCGGCGCCCAGATCAACCGCATCGAGGCCTGACTGAGGCTCGTTCGCTCGCGAGCCGTTCAGCGACTTGGCTGGCAGCGCGGGCACCAGTAGGTCAGCCGCGCCAGGTCCCCCTGGCGAGCGACCTCGACGCGAGCCCCGCATCGGCGGCAGGGTCTTCCGGCCCGCCCGTAGACCCACAGACCCTGCCCGCGCATCGGGCTGCCGGTCGTGACCCGGGCGCCGCCGCGCGTGTTCGTCTGCAGCAGGCGCCGGGCCGTGCCCAGGGCGGCCCTGAGACCCCGGTCCTCGATGGCCGCGACGGATGACCACGGATCCAGCCCTTCGAGGAACGGGACCTCGCTCTTGTAGACGTTGCCGATGCCGGCGACCGCCCGCTGGTCGAGAAGCGCGTTGCCGAGCTCCTCTGTCCCGCGTTCGCGGAGCCGGCGAATCGCCTCATCGACGTCGAACTCGCGAGCAAGGAGGTCCGGTCCGAGCTCGTTCAGCGAACGTGATCGGCGAAGGTCGGCATCGGTCAGCAGCTCCACGACCGGCGTGTTGAACGCGACGGCGACGGCCTCCGCGGTCTCCAGGACTGCGCTCGCCTCGCGGGCGGGCCGGCGCCAGCGTTCGCCCGGCCGATACCGGTGCCACGAGCCGCTCATCCGCAGGTGGCTGCGCAGGGTCAGCCCGTTGTCGAAGCCGATGAGGAGATGCTTCCCGCGCGGCTCGACGCTCGACACCGTCGCGCCCACGAGCCGCGAGAGGTCCGGAACGCGCCGCAGACCCGGCCCCGCCTGCGCCCGGGCCGCCGTCACCCGTCGTCCGCCAAGCGCAGCCCGAAGGACGTCGGCCGATCGGAAGATGGTGTCACCCTCTGGCATCTGCCCATTGTGGGCGTCTGGGAAGACGGTGGTACGCGGCCGGTAGCGGGGTCCCGGCCTGCCCTTGACAGGCCCCAATGGTCCGGCCGGTACGATCGTGCCGGCTCGGTATACTGCGGCCCACCCCCACGAACGCGGACTGGACCGATAGCGCACGCATGAAGATCGGCATCGACCTCGGCACCGCGAACATCCTTGTCTACGTCAAGGGCAAGGGCGTCGTGCTCAACGAGCCGTCGGTCGTCGCGATCTCGGAGGACGACAACCGCCTCGTGGCGGTGGGCGAAGAGGCGAGAGAGATGATCGGCAGGACGCCGGGCAACGTGCGCGCCATCCGCCCGATGCGCGACGGCGTGATCGCCGACTACCTGATCACCGAGGCGATGCTCAAGTACGTCCTCAACAAGGTCGCCCGAGTCCGGCTCTTCAAGCCCGAGGTGATGATCAGCGTGCCCAGCGGCGTCACCAGCGTCGAGAAGCGGGCCGTCCGCGACGCGGCCCTGAAGGCGGGTGCCAAGGACGCATACCTGATCGAGGAGCCGCTGGCGGCGGCAATCGGTGCGAACGTCCCGATCAGCGGCCCGAGCGGAAACATGATCATCGACATCGGCGGCGGCACCAGCGAGATCGCGGTCATCGCGCTGGGCGGCATCGTGGTCAGCACCTCGCTCCGTGTCGGCGGCAACCGCTTCGACGATGCCATCGCGAACTACATCAGGCGCAAGTACAACCTGATGATCGGCGACCGCACGGCGGAGGACGTGAAGATCCAGATCGGGTCGGCGCTGCCGCTCGACGAGCCGCTGAAGATGGAGGTCAAGGGTCGCGACATGATCGCCGGCCTGCCGCGGACCATTCCGATCACGAGCACAGAGATCACCGAGGCCATCGAGCAGCCGCTGCAGGCCATCATCACCGCGGTCCGCACCGTCCTGGAGCAGACGCCGCCGGAGCTGAGCTCCGACATCATCGACAAGGGGATGGTCATGACCGGCGGCGGCGCGCTGCTGCGGAACCTCGACAAGCTGCTGACGCAGGTCACCGGCATCCCGTGCCACGTCGCGGAGAACGCGCTCAACTCGGTTGCGGTGGGCACCGGCATGGCGCTGGAGCATTTCGGCACCTATCGCAAGAGCCTGGTGGGTCACTCCTGAGCCGATGCGGAAGGTGACGACATGACGATCGCCGCGACGGCGACGGCGCTGCGTACCCGGCTGGCGAAGGAGCGGGAGACCACCGGTCCGGCGACGAAGCGCGTCTTCGCCGACTTCCATATCCACACGCGCTTCAGCCGTGACTCGATCCTGACCGAGGAGAGGTTCATCCAGGCGGCGGTCGAGCGCGGCCTGACCCACGTCGCGATCACGAACCACAACAACGTCGAGGGCGCGATCGCGGTACGCGACAAGGTCGCGGAGATGGGGCTGACGGAAAAGCTGACCGTCATCCTGGGCGAGGAGGTCTCCACCGCCGACGGCGAGGTGGTCGGCCTGTTCCTGACGAAGACCATCCCGCGCGGCCTCAGCGCCAAGGAGACCGCGGACGAGATCCATCGACAGGGCGGCCTCGTCAGCATCCCGCATCCGTTCGACCCGTTCCGCGGCTCGCACATCAGGGGGGGCCCGCTCCGCAACCTCGCTGAGACCGCCAGGATCGACTGCGTCGAGGTCTTCAACTGCCGAATCACACTCCAGCGCCACAACGAGGAGGCCGTTGAGTTCGCGAAGCGCTACGGCATCCCTGGCATCGCCGCCTCGGATTCCCACTCGAGCTTCGAGGTGGCCATGGCGTTCAACACCCTCCCCGCCTTCGAGACGGCTGAGGAGCTGAAGGCCGGCCTGGCGGACAACGAATGGCACGCCAGCCGAACGTCCATCTTCCTCCACGCGACCACCCGGTGGGCGGTCTGGAAGAACATGTTCGACCACTGGCGGGGCAAGCGGACCGCCGCCGGACCGATCCTCGGCCCCGCCAAGCCGGAGCAGGTACAGCGCGAGCCGGTCCAGCGTCCCACCGGCGCCGAGCTGCCCGCCAAGGAGAAGTCGGACGAATGACGGCCGACGAGCCAGCGGCCACTCCGGACCTCGAGGAGCAGGTCTCGCTTCGCCGGCGGATCCTCAACGTCCGGACCCTCGGCTCGATTGCCTTCGGGCTCCTGCTCCTCTACCTGCTGTCCCGAGTCGCGTTCGGCCGCAGCTTCGATTGGGGCGAGGTGGCCCGACTCATCGGTCAGGCGAACCCCGGCTTCCTCCTGCTCGCGTTCATCGCCTACTACGCGACCTTCCCGCTGCGTGGGTTTCGCTGGCGCTACGTGCTCGCTCGCAGCGGCATGTCGGTGGGGTTCCGCGACGCGACGGAGATCCTCTTCCTGTCGTGGTTCGTCAACTGCCTCGTGCCCGCCAAGCTGGGTGACCTGTACCGCGCATACCTCCTGCGCGGGAACTTCGGCGCCTCGCTCTCGCGCACCGTCGGCACCGTGTTCATCGAGCGCGTCGCCGACATCATCGTCATCGCGACGCTCGCCCTCTCCGCCGGCTACTGGTCGTTCCGCGGGAGATCGCGGCCGGAGATCGACACCCTCTTCGTCATCGGCTTCGCGGTGGCTGCTGCGCTCATCGTGCTCGTGGTGGTCCTGCGATTGCTGGGCGGCCACGTCGGCCGCTGGCTGCCCGCCCGGGTCGGCACGCTGTGGGACCGCTTCCACGAGGGCAGCATCGGCTCGCTCACCGTGCGCAGCGTGCCGGTCATTCTGGTGCTGACGATCGGGATCTGGGTGCTCGAGGGCGCCCGGCTCTACTTCGTCATCCGAGCGCTCGGGCTCCCAGAGGTCGGGCTGGGCATCAGCTCATCGATCTTCGTCGCACTCTCCGCTGCGCTGCTGACGGCCATCCCGTTGACCCCGGCGGGCTTCGGGTTCGTCGAGGCCGGCATCATCGGCGTGCTCTTCCTGTACGGCGTGCCGGAGGAGCCGGCAGCGGCGGTCGCGCTCGTGGATCGGGGCCTGACGATTCTGACCGTCATCTTGCTTGGTGGCATGCTGTATGCCTTCAGCGCCAAGGTGCGAATCGCCCATGGAGCCCGACCGGCGACATCGAGCGGCTGAAACCGGCGGCCTCGGCGTACATACGGATACCGCGCGCTTGCACCCAGCCCTCGTCTCGGTACCTTTCTCCCATTGAGGCGGCCGGCCGGCGCCGTGATGCTGAGGTTGCTCGCACGCACCAGAGGCCCGCCAACGAGCCGATGGCGTGCAGCGCACGAAGGTCGTACATGACGCTTCAGACCCCGCGTTCCTTCAACGCTTGGCTGCGTGCCCAGCTGAAGGAGAAAAAGATGAGTCAGCGGCAGCTTGCCCTGCAGTCGGGTGTGGATCACTCCACCATCAGCCGGCTGATCAAGGGTGATCGCATGCCGTCGCTCGGCACGGCCACGAAGCTGGCGCGCGGCCTGCGCGAGATCCACGACGAGTCCGATGGTCCCGCCTACTTTGCAACCCTGAGCTCGCGCGCCGTGCTGCCGACGACGCGCGTCGAATATGCCCTGCGCGGCGACGAGTCATTGACCGAGGCCGACGTTCGCGAGCTGATGCAGGCATACATCAGCGCGCGCACGCGCCGTGCG
>JACCWY010000064.1 GCA_013697395.1 Chloroflexota bacterium
ATCCGTGGGTTTGCCGACGAGCCGGTCGCGGTCCCGTCTGGGGCAGCGATCCCGGTGGCGGCGGCGTGAGCGCGGGACGGAACGGTTCGATGCAGGCAGTGATTCAAGACACCTACGGCCCGCCGGAGCGGCTCGAGGTCCGGACAATAGAGACGCCAAGAATCAGCGACGACGAAGTACTCGTGCGAGTCGAAGCGGCAGGCCTCCATATCGGAGACTCCTTCGGTGTAAGGGGCGCCCCGCTGCCGATGCGGCTGGTCAGCGGGCTCTTGCGACCAAAGTACGGCGTCCCCGGGTTTGATGTCGCGGGCCGCGTCGAAACAGTTGGCGCGAGCGTCACGAAATTCAACCCCGGAGACGAGGTATTCGGCGTAACAAGCGGCGCGTGCGCCGAGTATGCGGCGGTCGCTGAGGGCAAGCTCGCGCAGAAGCCGAAGGGACTGTCGTTCGAGCAGGCGGCAGCACTGCCGACCTCCGCGCTCGCGGCCCTCCAGGGTCTCCGCGACGTCGCCCACGTTCGACCAGGTGACAAGGTTCTCATCAACGGGGCGTCCGGTGGCGTCGGCACGATGGCGACCCAGATCGCCAAGTCCCTCGGAGCGCACGTGACTGCTGTGTGCGGCGCACGTAGCGCCGCCATGGTCCGCTCGATCGGAGCGGACCGAGTGATCGATTACGCAACTCAGGACTTCACCCTGGGTGGTCCCCAGTACGACGTCATCTTCGACAACGTTGAGAACCGGTCCCTCGCCGAGTGCCGACGCGCGTTAACCCCGCGCGGGACGTTGGTACTCAACAGCGGTACGGGGGCTCGCGGGCTCACGATGCTCCTGCGCCTGGTGCACCCCCTGGCCCTGTCGCCGTTCGTGGGTCAGTCACTCCGCCGGTTCGTGTCGAATCCGAACCACGCTGATCTAGTGATCCTCGGCGGTCTCGCCGACGCGGGAACGCTGAGGCCAGTCATCGACAGCACGTTCCCGCTGCACGCGACCGCCGCCGCCCTCCGCTACATCGAGTCTGGGCACGCGCGCGGGAAGGTCGTCATCGCCGTGTGACACGCGAATCGAGCAGAGCCAACAGGCAGAGCACACACGGAAGCAAGACTGGAGATTCCGATGCGCATCACGCGCAACCTTGGTCGTCGCAAGCTGCGCACGACTCTCACCGTATTGGGCATCACGATCGGGATTTGGGCGCTCGTCGTCTTCAGCTCGATGGCAAACAAGATCAACTCGTTGGTGGAAGGAGGCAACGACTTCTACGCCGGCAAGGTCGTCGTCAGCGACGACGCGAATATCGGCATCGGTATGGAAGGTGTGCCGATCGACCTGTCCGTAGCGGACGAGATCCGCGACCTGGGGGGCGTGGCCGCCGTCGACGCGCAGGTGCACCTCGTCCTCGATGAAGACGCCGGTCCGGGGATGGGCATGCCGGATCTCATCACCGGCTCGGTCGCCGGAGCGGACGAGGGGCTTAGCCAGACGAAGTACAGCCTCGCTACGGGACGGATGCTCGCCGCGGCCGACGAAGGCGCACACGTAACGGTCCTGGGTTCCGAGCTCGCGCGCAAGTTCGCCGTGGTGGTCGGACAAACGATTGAGCTCCGCGGCGTGGCCTTCGAGACCGTCGGCGTGCTGGAGCCGACCTTGTCTACCGCGGATACCACCGCAATGGTCCCCCTAGCGGCGGCCCAAGGGCTCTTCATCGAGACGCTGCCGCTCGTTGTTCGGGAATCAACGGCGGGGAACCGCCTCGCCTCGCAAATCGTGGTCTACCCGGCGGCCGGCACCAACGACGTTGCGTTGGCTCAAGCCATTGAGCAAAACGCGATCAACGTCAGGGCACTTACGAGCGTCGATTTTGACCAGCAGGTGGGGGCTTCGGTCGGGATCTTCAACGCCATCATCATCGGCGTTGCGACCATCAGCCTCGTTGTCGGTGGCCTGTCGGTCATCAACACGATGGCCATGAGCGTGGCGGAGCGGACTCGAGAGATCGGGATCAAGCGCGCCATCGGCGGCTCTCGCAGTCGGATCATCCGCGAGCTCGTCGGAGAGGCCGCCGTCATCGGCCTCATCGGGGGGCTCGCTGGCCTTGTTCTCGGTGGGGCCGTTGTGCTCGTCGCCAACGAGGTAGGACGGAGCTCCGGCAACGTTCTGTTCGACCTCACCCCTGGGACCGCCGCGTTCGCGGTGGCCTTCAGCACAGTCCTCGGAATGTTGGCGGGGATCGTCCCGGCCTGGAGCGCCGCACGGCTCGACCCGGTGTCGGCCCTGCGCTACGAATGATGAAGGAGCGACCAATGGCCCTCCTCGAGGGAAGCAACCTACGGAAGACGTACAGGCTCTCGCGCCGCACCAGCGTGGAGGCCCTGCGGGGTGTCGATGTCAGCATCGACGCCGGTGAGATGGTGGCGATCATGGGGCCGTCAGGCTCCGGGAAGAGCACCCTGATGCACGTCCTCGGCCTGCTCCACGCGCCAGATCGTAGCGGTGGCCCAGCGCCTGAGCTGCGCATCGCCGGGAGCGACGCGGCCGGTCTCAGGGACCGGGAACGCACTCGCACGCGGGCCCAATCGATGGGCTTTGTATTCCAGTCGTTCAACCTGGTGCCGACCTTAACCGCCGAGGAGAACGTTGCGCTCGCCGCCGAATACGCGGGAATGCGTAGGAGTCACGTTCGCGTGGCGGCCCGTGAAGCGCTCGACACAGTTGGCCTCGCCGGACGTGCCACGCATCGGCCGATGGAGCTCTCCGGTGGCGAACAGCAGCGAGTCGCGATTGCGCGTGCGCTGGTCAACCAGCCGATGATCCTCCTCGGCGACGAGCCGACGGGCAACCTCGATTCCGCGCGTGCCGCTGAGATCCTCGGCGTCCTGCGCAGATTTAACCGCGAGCGCGGCCAGACCGTCGTGCTTGTCACACACGACCCCGACGTAGGGGGCGCGTGCGACCGGATCATCCGGATGCGCGATGGCCTAATCGTCCCCGATGACATGCGAATAGGCACGGCGGCTGCCGCATAGGAATGCCGATACTCATCGATCCCCGAGCACCTGCCAGGACTAGGCTACGCCCCGAGCGTGCGACGTCAGCGGCCAACCAACCCTGACGTCAACGCTCTGAGGAACCTTCGCTGAAACGCGAGGAAGAGCAGGAGAGGCGGCAGGATGACGATGGCCATTCCAGCGAACGTGAGGCCCTTCTGGGGCGTCGAGGTCATTCCGAATCCTGCCGACGACCCGAACGTCGATGGCGATGAGGTGCTCATCCTGGCCAGCGACCGCGATTACGGCTTGTTCATCTTCGTTGATCCCTGATCGGCGGGC
>JACCWY010000093.1 GCA_013697395.1 Chloroflexota bacterium
CGCTCCTGCTGGCCTCGGCGGCTCCGGACCTGGAGCGTCTCGTGCTCCCACTCACAGCAGGGGGCTTCGTCTACATCGCAAGCACCGACCTGCTGCCCGAGCTGCACAGGGACCCGGAGGGACGGAAGTCGATCCTGCAGCTGGTTGGGCTGCTCGGCGGGGTGGCGGTGATGGCCGCTCTGCTGCTCGTCGAGTAACGACCCAAAGGGCGGGGCCAGCCCGGCCGGGATCGCGTCGATGGTCGATGCTGGGCCGTATGGGGATAGACTCGAGAAGATGATGCGATCCCTTGCTCGAACGCTCGACCGCCGGTTCTGGCTCGTGGCGGCCGCGACGACCGTGGTCGCGCTCCTGGCTCTCGGCGTCCCGACGGCGGTCGTGCCGAACCCGTTCTTCCTGCGGATGACGCCAACCGAGCCGTTCAACGTTGCCGTGTGGCTCCTGTCCGCACCGCTGATCGGCCTGGTGACGGCTGCCTCCCTCGTCCCCGTGAGGGAGCCGCATGGCAGGCCCGCTGCACAATCAGGGCGTGCAACGCTCGCCGGCGTGGGCGCGTACCTTGCCATCGGCTGTCCGATCTGCAACAAGATCGTGGTGGCAGCGCTCGGTGTGAGCGGCGCACTCAACGTATTTGCCCCGATTCAGCCGCTGATCGGCGGCGGATCGGTCCTGCTGCTGGGCGCCACAGCGGCCTGGATGCTGCGTCGTCGAGCGCGCGGCTGCGAGCGCTGCGCGCCCATGGCTGCGGTCGCGCCTGCCCGACCCTGAGACTGCCCGGCTGACCGTTCCGGCCGGCGCGTCAGACGATGCCAAAGTTGAAGAGTCCGGCTAGCCGGGCGAATGAGCCGGTGAAGATCAGGACCCCGACCAGTACAACAAGAGCGCCGGTGAACACATCTACGAGCCTCCGATGGCGCATCAGCCAGGCCGACAGGGCGCGAAACCGTCGGTATGCGAGGAGCATGAGCAGAAACGGGACTGCCAGCCCGGCCGAGTAGGCGACGAGAAGAGAGATTCCAGCGCCCGCCGTGCTGGAAGCAGCGGACAGCGTGAGAATGGACCCCAGGGTCGGCCCCACGCAGGGTGTCCACCCCACGGCGACCCCGGCGCCCAGGAGGACGGGGCCTCCATTCGAGGCCTGTGTGGCGCGCGTGGTCAGGCGCTCGAACGGATTGCGCCCTGTGATCATGGCAAGCCCCATGAGCACGATAAGCGCTCCGGCGACCTGACGCAGGTCCGGTATGGCCTGCAACAGCCCGAATCCGACGACCCCTATCGATGACCAGAGCAGCACGAAGACACCGAGAAACCCGGTCAGGAACCCGATCGCCCGCCACGCCGACGAATCGCCCCCCCGAAACCGAGAGCGCAGAGAGCAACTTCGCGTCCAACCGGCCGCCGCGGCTCGGCCCCCGCTCGTTAAGGATTCGTCGCCCTTCCTGCCCGTTCCGCCGGCCACGTATCCCGCGAACACCGGCAGGATGGGCAGAACACAGGGTGAAACGCACGAGACAAGGCCCGCGAAAAAGGCGACCGCCAGCGTCATGGTGGATCCGACCAGGTCGGCGGCTTCAGGCCGATGAGAGCGACACGCCGCTCCATCTCGTCCCGGGTGAGCGGCCCGAAATAGCGATCACGGACGATGCCGTCCGTGTCGATGAAGTAATGGGTAGGAAGCCCAAAGACGCCGTAGCGCTTCATGACCGTGGCGGTCGCATCCACCCCGATCCTGTACGTGAGCCCATAGGCCCGGGCGTACTCCCTGGCCGCCTCGGGCGGCTCCTGGACGTCGACCGCAAGCACCTGGAGGCCCTCGTTTCGATGCGCCTCGTAGGTTGCTCGTAGGTCCGGTGTCTCCTGCTGGCAGGGAGGACACCATGTCGCCCAGAAGGCGACCCAAAGCGGGCGGCCTTTGAAATCCGCCATCGAGATTGGCTTGTCATCGAGATCGAGGAATGGCGCGCCATCCTGGCCGTCGCCGAAGTCCGGGGCCGACTGCCCGACCGAGAGCCCCTGACCCTCCGCCGCGACGCGATAGAAGGTGGGCTCGGCCTGGCCAGGGGCAAGGGACGAAGCTGGATCCAATCCTACCGGGAGCGTCATTGCAAGGAGAAGCAGTCCGGCCGACCCGACGACAGCGGCGATGAGCGAGAGATGGCGGCCGCTGAAGGGACCGATCCCGATTCGCCGCGTCCGACCGGCAAGCGGCGCGGGTAGGTCGGCGCGTGCGGCGAGCGACTCCTCGGTCTGAAGAGCCGGCTGCGGCTCCCTGGCGCGTGATGTCACTTCAGTGCTAACTCTCCGGGAGAGAAGTGCCGAACCCTCAGCTCGAGGCTTCTGGCCCCCAGTTGCGGCCTCGACAGGCGCGCGCCACCCACGTAGTAGGCTACTACTCTAGTGTAGTTCCAAGAGCGAGCGAGGGCATTTCATGAGCTGGCTTCTGGGCGACGAACGAAGCGTGATCCTGGAAGGCATGGCGCTCCTCGCGGCTGCCTTCGCTGTCAGCGCGGCCTCCGTGGCCCGCAACCGCGTCCGCAGCACGCATCACTCGGTGCTCAGCGTCTTCTGGAAGGACGTCTCGACCCTGTCATGGGCGTGGGCCGGGGCCACGGTGGCGACCCTCGCCGGATCGCTTCTCGGCGCCGAGGGGCTGGCGATGCCCATCTGGCTTCTCGTAGACCTCGTGATCGGGGCCGTCGTGGCTGGCCTGATCGTCTATCACTGGCGACGCGACGGTCTGGCCATCCTCGCGACCTCCACGCGCTCGCCGACGGTGCCAGAGCGGCGCATTACCGGGACCACCTGGGAGTTCGGGCTGCTGGGCGGGGCCGCAGGGGGTTTTCTGGCCTATGCCGTGACGCTGGGTCATGGGTGGGGGCACCCGATCCACTGGATCATTGCGGTCACCGGGCTTGCGCTCGGATACGCCGTGGGCCTGGCGCTCGCGACTCCGCGTTATTCGGTGGGCGCCCCCGCCTGATCGCGGGACTCGCGCCCACGGGCGGCGTTCGGGGCGAGCGGGCTAAGCGATGCCCGCAGAGAGACCGACAAGGTGGCAGCCCATGCCCGCGACCAGCATCGCGATGCCGAGAAGCCACTCGTACGGCACCGCCGCGTAACGCGATGGACGGGCCGCGGACGGCAGACCTGCAAGTCCGAGAAGAGCGCTTACGCGCTGCTCCGCAGATCCACTGAAGGCCGTCGTCACGGGCGCCGCCGCGTGGACCTTGACGAGAGCCGATGCCAATGCGGCTGGCGAGCAGCCACGACCTATGGCGTGGCGATCAGCCTCCCGCTCGAGCTCGGCCAGGCGGTCGACGAGGAGCCGACTTACGGGAGGAAGCCACCCGAGCAGCGCGATCCAGGCCGCGATGCCGGCGCTCCTCAGGGGTGCGCGGGTGTCGCGATGATGCTCCTCGTGGAGGAGGACGGCGTGCAGTTCTTCATCGTCAAGGAGGGCAAGGAGCCCCGAACCAACGAAGATCGTCGGTTGCAGGGCCCCGATCACGAACGCATCGGCCTGGCCGCCGCCGATCAATCGCACCCGCAGCAAGCCGACGCGGGCATCCGCGCTGAGGGGGCGCAACCCGTTCGATAGCCGATTTCCGCGCCAAAGGTCAGCGACGAGCAGGACGCCCCATGCCGTGACGACCAGAGCGGCCACGAGTTCCGGCAGCGGCATGAGGTCGTCTCCGATGGTGACAGCGGCCAGGATGCACGACGTGGCCACGGCGGCGAGCACAGCAAGTCCCATGAGTGACCGCAATAAGGGAGGGCCGGTCATGCCTTCCGCCGGCCCGCGGCGAGCTTCATGAGGTCCGCCCGGATGGACGGCTCGAGATCCTGCAACCGATCGGCGAAGTGCCTCAGTGCAGCTGTTCCATAACGAGCCACGAGCTGATCGACGGCGCGACCGCTCAAGCGCTCGATGAGTTGCGCTTCCGGAGCCGCGGTTCGGTACACGTAGTGCCTGCCACGCATCGTCCGATCCAGGAGTCCGCGATCGTGCAATCGCGCCATGACGGTCATGACCGTGGTGTAGGCATGCGGCCTGCCACTTCGTGCCTCCAGGGCATCCCGAACGGCTGACACCGTCGCCTCGCCGTGGTCTGAGACGGTCCGGACGATCGGTCCGGCGAGGGGTCCCAGGACCTCTTCGATCCTGGGCTGAGACGCCTTGCCCAGCTCGTCGCCCTTCGTCATGTGCCGAGCTTATCAGCGGGCGCCGCGAAGTCACGGAGCCGTTTGCGGTATCGTGATACATCTACGACAGACCTGTCGTTGTCCACCCTGGCGCCGGAGCGCGGGCCCGACGAACAACCATGGAGGCGAACCCTTGACACTCCTTCGACTGAGCGCCCTGACGGGCGCCCTGCTGTTCACTGTCAACCCCTCGGGGGTCTCGGCCCACAGCCACGAGGGCGGCACATCTGGCGATTTCGAAAGTCAGCAGGAATCGATCCAGGAGCTCGAGGGGCTCGCGGGCGAGGAGTTCGAGATCGCCTACGTGAACGCCATCGTGCCGCACCACGAAAGCGCGCTCGAGATGGCGCAGGCCATCGTGGATCGCGCGCCACACCAGGAGGTCAGAGCAGCAGCCGCCCAGATCATCGAGGATCAGCAATCAGAAATCGGGATGCTCACGAGTTTCCTCGAGGACACCTACGGCGTTGAAGTCGAGCCCGATGAGCGTCAGATGATGTCTGTCGAGATGATGGCCGAGCTGGAGAACGCGACCCCGGAGATGGCGGAGGCCATGTTCCTGCTGATGATGCGCGAGCACCACCAGGCCGCCATCGAGATCGGTGAGCTTGGGGTCCAGAAGGCGGAGAGCGACACCCTGATCGAGCAGGCGGAGATGATGATCGCCATGCAGCGGGACGAACAGGAGCGCTTCGCAACGTGGCTCCAGGACTGGTACGGGATCGAGGCGCCCGAGCCAACAGGCGACATGATGTCGGCGATGGAACATGCAGGCGAAGCCACGATGCCCGAGACGAGCAGCGAGCCGGGGTCGGGCGGCTCTTCTCTCCTCGCCCTGTTCGCGTTTTTCCTGGCGCTAACGGCCGTCGTGTCAGGCCGGTATGCCTTGGGACGCAAGGCCTAGTCGGCTCTACTGAGCGTTCTCCGGGCCGGTGTCGAGGTAGCGGTCGTAGAACGCCAACAGTTGACTGGCGTCGATCTCGTTCATCTCGAGCAGACGTCGCCACGCCACGGCCATCACGGGAACGTTCATATCCTGATACGGCGTGACCACGAGCTTCCGCTCGTTGAAGCGGCCGTTGCGAGCCGGCTCGTAGACCTCGGTCGAAAGTCGATCTGCAATTGCGGTGCACTCGTCCGGGCCGCGCACTTGAACAGGATCACCACGCCGCCATGCTCTGCGGCATGGATCCAGTTGCCCGGCTCGACGGGTGTGATGCTCACTCCATAGGAGGCGCGGCTCGCGTAGTGG
>JACCWY010000105.1 GCA_013697395.1 Chloroflexota bacterium
GCTGCGGAACGCCATCGCGGCGCTTGGAAACGTGACGGAGCGGCCGGCGCGCGCCGACGAGCTGTTGCGTCGCGCGACCAGCGATCGGCGGCCTGAGGTGCGCGAGCAGGCGGCGCGGGCGCTGAGCGCATCGGCAGCACCGACGGGCGGGGTCGGCTAGCCTTCCTCCCCATGCCCCGCGTCGCGCCGTTCGCCGGCATCCATTACTCGATCGGCCGATTCGGCGGCACGACCGTGCCCGACCGGGTGCGCCTTGCCGACGACGCGGACGCGCCGCCCACGAGGGTGGCCGACCTCACCGATCTCGCCTGCCCGCCGTACGACGTCATCGGCGACGCGCAGCGGCAGGACCTGCTGGCGCGCGACGAGCGCAACGCCGTGCGACTCGAGTACAGCTCCGAGCCCGATCCGCACGCGGCCGCGGCCCGGACGCTTGCGTCGTGGTCGGCGGACGGCACGCTCGAGCGGCGGGACGAGCCGGCGGCGTACTACTACCGCCACGCGACCGAATCGGCGCCGGACGATCCGACCGTCGAGGGCCTGCTGCTTCGAGTGCTACTTGAGCCGTGGGGCGACGGGATCCGGCCCCATGAGCACACGATGCCGGGTCCCAAGGCCGAGCGCCTGGCCCTGCTTCGCAGCACCCGCACGCAGCTCAGCCCGATCCTGGCGCTCTATTTCGACCGCTCCGACCGCTACCACCACGTCATGGGCCGCGCCTGGAGCGAAGAGTGGCGCGCCCGTGACGCGGACGGCTTGCTCCACCAGCTGGCGGCCATCGAGGTGGACGATCGGCTGCTCGGCTACCTCGCGCGCCAGACGCTCTTCATCGCCGATGGACACCATCGCTACGAGACGGCGCTCGCCTACCAGGCCGAGGTCCGCCACGACCCGCGCTGGTCCGCGGCGGCACCCGGGGAGCTGGCCGCCGATTGGATCATGATGCTGCTCGTGAATGCCGAGCTCAGCGAGCTCGAGATCCGGCCGACCCATCGGCTCCTGCTCGATGCCGATCCCAACGCGCTCGGCTCCCTCGCGGCCGGCGACGACCCGCTGTTCGAGGCCATCGCGATGTCGCCGCCCAGGCTCGCTTCCGCCCTCGACGATCGCCGATTCGACGAGACGCCGGCCTTCGGGCTCGTGGTGCCGGACGACCACGGCTTCCTGCTGGTCGGCGATCGGCGTGGGCTGGCCGAACGCCTGCTGCGCGAGCAGATGTCACCGGCCGTGCGGGCCCTGGACCTGACCGCGCTCCATGTCGCGGTCCTTGGAGACCAGCTCGGGATCTCGCCCGACGATGTCGCCGCCGGCAACCGCCTCGCTTACACTAGGGACGAGGCCGACGCCCGTGAACGGGTGACGCGCGGCGAGGCGGTGTGCGCCATCCTGGTGCGTCCGACGCGCCTCGAGCAGCTGGCCGAGGTCGCCAGCGCCGGCGACGTGATGCCGCAGAAGTCGACCTATTTCTATCCGAAGCTGCTGACCGGCATGGTCTTCAACCCGTTGGAGGACTGACGAGCCACCCATGGTGCAGGCGATCAAGCGTGACGAGGTCTTCATCGAGCCAGAGGGCATCCACCTCGAGACCCATCAGCCCGAGCGACGCAGCCGCAAGCCGCCACTGCTCCTCGTGCACGGCGCGCTGACCGGCTCGTGGCTGTGGACGGAGGTCGCCGCATTCCTGGCCGAGCGTGGTTGGGAGGCGCACGCGGTGAACCTGCGCGGCCACTTCACCAGCGACGTCGCCGAGCTGTCCGATACGACGATGCGCGACTACGCGGACGATATCGGCGTCGCCCAGCGCCAGATCGGGCGTCCGGCGGTGATCATCGGATGGGGGATCGGGGCTCTCGCCGCCCTCATGCATGCGGAGCGTCACCGCGTCCTGGGCCTCGTGCTCCTGGCGCCGTCGCCGCCCGCGGCCGCGCTGCCGCGCAGCCCCGACGAGCACGAGCTTCGTGCCGTTCCCGCGGTCTACGACGCGGCGTGGTGGGGCTGGACGGGCTCGCGCGACGTGCTCCGCGAGCGGATGCCCGACATGGACGACGACGAGATCGAGAAGATGACCGAGCTGCTGGCCGGCGCCCGCGAGTCGGGTCCCGCTCGGCGCGAGCGGATGCGGGGAATCCCGATCGACGCCACACGGTTCGTCGACGTGCCCAGCCTCGTTATCGGCGCGGGGTTGGACGACGTGATCCATCCGACCGAGGCACGCCGCACGGCAGACCTGCTCGGCGCGAGCTACGAGTACTTCCCCTCGGCCAGCCACTTCGGGCTGGTGATGGGCGCTCGCACCTGGCCGGAGGTCGCGCAGAGCGTCCTCGGCTGGCTCGAGGAGCGCCGGCCGGCCATGGTGGCCGCATCGGCCTCGATCAGCCTGGTGGCGGCGCGGCGGTAGCCGCTCGTTTGCATCGGTTCGGAGGCCCTTGGTAGACTCGGCCCCGTCCTCCGCGACGCGTGCCGCATTCGTCTAGAGGCCTAGGACACCGCCCTCTCAAGGCGGAGATCACCGGTTCGAATCCGGTATGCGGTACCAGCACTCATCCTTCGGCCAGATTCGTGCTCAAACGGAGCCAATATCGGATGACGGGTAGTGTCTCACTTTGACGGTGACCTGCACGGCGTTTCTAGT
>JACCWY010000141.1 GCA_013697395.1 Chloroflexota bacterium
GCGCCGGACCGGTCCGGCGCGCTCATGACTGCCGCCGCGGCGACGGCCATCGGGCGGGAGCTGTATGCGGTGCCCGGCCCGATCGACGCCATGAGCTCCCGAGGCTGCAACCGGCTGATCGCCGACCACCTGGCGACGATCGTGACCTCCAGCGCATCGCTCCTCCGTCAGATCGGCCTCTCGCGCGGAGAGCAGCCACCGGCCGTCAAGTCGCTGTCGGAGGTGGAGGGCCAGCTGCTCCGACGGCTGCTCGAGCGCAGCGGCTCGATCGAGGAGCTCGTCGACCGGACCGGCCAAACGGCTGCCTCGGTTGCCAGCGCGCTGACGATGCTCGAGGCCCGTGGGCTGGTCAATCCGTTCGGTGGAGCCACCTTCCACGTCACGCTTGCCGCCAGGGCCCTTACGAATGCGGGATGACGCCGATGGTACCTTCGGCTATGCTGCCACGGCCAACTGTCGCCGTCCGCGTGCCCGCGGAGCGGTGGCCCAAGCACGCATGGAGTATGTCTATTGCATCCGACACGACATGGAAGAGCGGCAGTCGCCGCCCCGTTCGACTCGCTCCGCGGCCTGCTGAGCAGCCATCGAGGCACCACGCGCGTCTCGCTCGCCGCCATCTCGTTCGCTTTGATCATCGCGTTCAGTGCGGAGACCCCGGCAATCCAGGCCGGCCCGGAAGCGGCTCCACTGCGAACGGAGTCCCTCCTTCCGCAGAACGTCGGCGTCGGTGTCCCCACCGACGATCCGGTCACCATCACCTTCGACGCGGCCATGAACCCCGGCACCGTCGAGTCCACCATCCAGGTCCTTCCCGAGCAGCCGTTCGAGCTCGCGTGGAACGAGAGCCTGGACCGCATCACGATCACCCCGGAGCGCCTGTGGCGGACTGACGAGTCGTACGTGGTCGTCATCGGCGGAACGGCAGCCCGAACCAACGGCCAGGTTCTGGCCGGTGCGCGACGCTTCGCATTCACGACCCGCACGGCGCCGATCGTCTCCGACTTCCAGGTCAAGCTTGCCGGCAGCGATGCGGCTCCCGCACGGCCCGAAGAGGCCTTCGATCCCCGGACCGAGGCGCTGCTCCATGGCGACGTGCTCGTCTCTGAGGCTCCCGCCATCACGCCGCCGACGAAGACGGCGAAGGCCGTCAGCGCGACGAGCGCCATCACCGTCAGCTTCTCCGATGACATGGACCGGGCCGATGTCCAAGAGCGCTTCGCGATCAGCCCGGCCGTGCCCGGCGACCTCGCCTGGGACGGTGCCGACCTCGTCTTCACGCCGACTGAGCGCTTGACGCCGGGCTCGCGATACACGATCAGCCTCATCGGCGCGCACGACAACGCGGGCAATCCCCTCGGCGGCAAGGGCAATTTCTCGTTCATCGTCCAGCCTGGCGCGCAGGTCACGAAGACGGCGCCGGAGGCCGATGCGCTGGACGTCGAGCCTGCGAGCGTCGAGATCTGGTTCAGCCAGCCGATGGACGTCGACGCGACGAACAAGGCGTTCGTCCTGACCGATACGAACGTCGGCGTGCCGGTGGGCGGGAACCTGGAGTGGAACGAGGCCCGCACCCAGCTCGTCTACGTGCCGGACAGCACGTTCACCGCCGGCCGCACGTTCCAGATCACCTTTGCCGGCGGCGCTCGCGATGCGGACGGGAACCTCATCGACACCTCGCTCACCTTCACGACGAAGGCCGCGCCGCTCCCCGTCGTCGCGGCACCGGTCGCCCGTGGCACGACCACCACCCGTACGGCACCGGTCGTCCCGCCTGCGGGGCCCGCGACCAGCCTGGCCGGGTACGCGCTGAACCAGGTCAACGCGGCCCGGGCGGCGTACGGCTTCGCGCCGCTCGTCCTGGACGCCGCCATCTCGGCCGCTGCCTCGTCCCACGCCTGGGACCAGGCCAACAACGGCTACTTCAGCCACTACGGCCAGAACGGCAGCACCCGGGAGTCGCGCCTGCGCGCGGCGGGTGTCAGCTTCACCTATTCCGGCGAGAACCAGTGCTACCACATGGGCATGAGCGAGCAGGCCACGCTCGACTGGTGCCACGCTCAGTTCATGGCGGAGCCGTATCCGGGGCAGTGGAACCACATCGCCAACATCCTCGATCCGAGGGCCACGCGGATGGGCGTCGGGATCGCGACCGCGGGCGGCAGAACCGTCATCACCTGGGACTTCACGAACTGAGCCCGGGCCGGCCCGCCGCTCGAGCGCGGCTGGTCGGCCGTCCCATCCCGCCCTCAGCGGCTCCGCCGCACCGGTCCGCCGCGGGCCGGTCACGACGGGGCCGGTGCTACACTCGCTGACCGAATGCCCCGAAAGCACACGGCCGCCGGCGATCCCATCATCGTGGACTGCCCGGCAGAGGCGAAGACGCTCGAATGCCACCTGGGCGCTGACCACAGGGTCAGGGCCGGCGTCGGCCATGTCCGCGACCTGCCGGAGGCCGCCTGACGCCGATGTCGAGGCCGCTGATCATCGTCGAGTCGCCCGCCAAGGCCAGGACGCTCGCGCGCCTGTTGGGCGATGAGTACCGCGTCGAGGCCAGCGTCGGCCATGTCCGCGATCTGCCCGAGAATGCCAGCGAAGTGCCGGCCGCGATCAAGGACAAGCCATGGGGCAACATGGGCGTCGACGTGGACAATGGATTCCGTCCCTATTACGTCATCGCGCGGGACAAGGCCAGCCGCATCCGCGACCTGCGCTCGGCCGTGAAGGACGCGGCCATCGTGCTGCTGGCCACCGACCCTGACCGAGAAGGGGAGTCGATCAGCTGGCACCTGCGTGAGGTGCTCCAGCCGAAGGTTCCCGTCCGCCGCATCGAGTTCCACGAGATCACCGAGGAAGCCGTCCGCACCGCGATCGACGATGCCCGCGACATCGACCTCATGCTCGTGGATGCCCAGGAGAGCCGTCGGATCGTGGATCGGCTCTTTGGCTACATGGTCTCCCCGGTGCTATGGAAGAAGGTGCAGACCGGACTCAGTGCCGGGCGCGTTCAGAGCGTCGCGGTGCGCCTCATCGTGGAACGGGAGGAGGAGCGCGGTGCGTTTCACACGAGCGCCTACTGGGATCTCGAGGCCCGCGTGCGCACGTCGGGCGCGTCGTTCACCGCCACGCTCCAGCGGATCGGGACCTCCAGGCTCGCGACGGGCAAGGACTTCGATTCAGCCACGGGCCAGCTGAAGGACACGAGCGCCCGGCTCCTCGACGCGGCCTCCGCCCGCGGACTGAGCGAGGAGCTCCTGCAGCGATTGCCCTGGTCGGTGACGTCGGTGGAGGAACGGCCCGCCACCCAACGCCCCTACGCGCCATTCACCACGTCCACCCTGCAGCAGGAGGCGAACCGAAAGCTCGGGTGGTCGGCCGACCGCACGATGAGCGCGGCGCAGCGACTGTTCCAGGAAGGCATCATCTCGTACCACCGCACCGACTCGACCTCCCTGAGCGAGCGCTCCTTGCGAGAGGCCGCCGACGCCATCCGCGGCCTGTACGGGGACGAGTTCTATGGAGGACCGCGCCAGTATCGGACGAAGGTCAAGAACGCGCAGGAGGCTCACGAGGCGATCCGGCCAACCGACTTTGGGCAGACGCCACCCCGATTGGCGCAGCGAGCAGGTGCCGAGGAGCAGCGCCTGTACGACCTCATCTGGAAGCGCGCGGTCGCCTCGCAGATGGCCGACGCCAAGCTGCTTCGCACCACGCTCGAGATCACCGCGCCTGACCCCGACGAGCCATGCGTGTTCACGGCATCGGGCAAGGCGATCCAGTTCGCGGGGTTCCTCCGCGCCTATGTCGAGGGGTCTGACGATCCAGCCGCGGAAATCGGCGACCAGGAGACGGTGCTGCCGAAGGTGACTGTCGGCGACCGCGTGTCCCCGGAAGGCCCATTGGTCCTCGACTCGCTCGAGCCGGTTGGCCACGAGACGTCCCCGCCGGCGCGCTACACGGATGCCTCGCTCGTCAAGCGTCTCGAGGAAGACGGTATCGGCCGTCCGTCGACGTATGCCTCGATCATCTCGACCATCGAGCGGCGGGGGTACGTGTGGCGGCAGGGCAAGGCGCTCGTGCCCACCTTCACGGCGTACGCCGTGATCCGCCTGCTGAAGGAGCACTTTGGTGCGCTCGTCGAGCTCGGATTCACCGGCCTGATCGAGGAGAGCCTCGACGAGATCTCGAAGGGCGAGCGCAATCGTGACGACTTCCTCGCCACCTTCTACTTTGGCGGCGGCGAACGCCAATGGCCTGGTCTCAAGCCCCTCGTCGAGAACCAGATCCAGATCGACTATCCGGTCATTGCCCTCGGCGAGCATCCGGAGGGTGGGGCGGCCGTGGTCGTGCGCATCGGCAGGTTCGGCCCCTACGTGCAGGTCGGCGAGGGCGCGTCCTCGATCAACGCCTCGATCCCGGACGACGTCCCGCCCGCCGAGTTCACGCTGGAACAGGCAGTTGCACTCCTCGAGGCGCGGACGAAAGGACCGAGCAGTCTCGGAACGGACGGCGCCACCGGCCTCCCCGTGTACCTGATGACAGGCCGGTTCGGCCCGTACGTCCAGCTGGGCGAAACCCCGGAAAAGGGGAGCAAGGAGAAACCGCGGCGGGCGTCGCTGACGCAGGCCGATGGCGAGGCGTCGATCACCCTCGACCGAGCGCTCGAGCTGCTCTCGTTGCCGCGCCTCGTCGGTCACGATGAAGAGCATGGGGAGGACGTCGTCGCCAACTTCGGCCGGTTCGGGCCTTACGTGAAGCGGGGCACCGAGTTCCGATCGCTCGCCAGCGACGCGCATGTGTTCGACGTGTCGCTCGACGAGGCGATCGAGCTGTTCAAGCAGGAAAAGACCTCTCGGCGCAGGGCCACGGCCAAGGTGCTGCACGACCTCGGCGCGCATCCGGATTCGGGTGCGGCAGTGCGGGTCATCGAGGGTCGATACGGTCCGTACGTCAGCGACGGCACCACGAACGCCTCGCTGCCCAAGGATGTGACCAGCGAAGCGGTGACGCTCGACACGGCGCTGGAGCTTCTGCGTACGCGCGAGGGCGCAAAGCCGGCAGGTCGTGGACGCAAGGGTGGTGTCGCGAGGCGAACCGGTGCGGGCAGCCGAACGACGAGGCGCAAGACATCTGCGCGCAAGCACTCGGCGTGATGTGCGCGGACGCGGCCGCGTGCAGCGGGGACTCCCGCGCGGCGACCCTCGGAGCGCCGGTAACGGCAGCGGCGGCCTGCGCCGTTGGTGACTGAGCCCGTCGCGACGACCCGATTGGAGCCGGGCGCGCAGCGGGCGCTCGCCTCGTTCCTCGACGGCCTGCGCGGCCGCAACGCATCCCCCGGGACGGTGACCGAATACACGCGTCATGCTACGGAGTTCCTCGCCTTCCTCGCCGAACGCCCCGTGGACTGGCGGACCCCTGATCGCGCAACGGTTCGCGCCTACCTTGCG
>JACCWY010000158.1 GCA_013697395.1 Chloroflexota bacterium
GTCCTGTGAATAGACGCGCGTGCCGTCCTCGCGAGTCTCGGCCCATACCGTGCCGTCGACGCCGACGATGCGACCCCGCGGGCCGAGCGCACGGTCGAGGCGCAGCGTCCCGTCGCCACCGAGCTCCGGGAAGAGGACGGCAGGGCTCCAGCGCACGAGCCACCCATCGGCACCCTCGACCATGGTCAGGTCGCGCTCGAGGTCGAGCGCACCGAACCGATCGGACCCGACGGCCAGCTCCAGCGGGACGGCGAGCCCGGGAACGGGACCGTCCAGGATCTCCTGCGGGTCGGGCGCCGGCGTCGGCTGGGGTGTCGTGGTTGCCGACGGGTTCGCAGTCGCGGATGGGCCGAGGCTCGGCGCCGGGGTGGGCGCCGGCGGAGGAAAGGCCTTCGGTCGGGGCTCCGGCGGCAGCGCGACGACGCGTGGCTCGCCGGTCGTTCCGGCAATGTCGCTGACGACCGCGAGCTCCCCGAACGAGGCGTGCAGGTCGGTGAACAGCTCGACCGGGTAGCGCTCGCGCACGGTGGGATCGAGGGTGGCATGCATCGCCGCGTAGTCCCCCGCGGCCCACGCGGCCAGGTACGTTTCGGCCAGCGCGGTCGCTGCGTCGGGCTGGGCGGCGGGATAGGTCGTGGGCACCGACGTCGGCTCCGGAGACGGCTCGGAGACGCATGCCGCCAGCAGCAGGCAGAGTGCCCCGATGAGCGAGAACCGCGTGGCGCGCCGGACCATCATCGGGACAGGGTGACCCGGCGGAATCCCTCCGCGGCACGATAGCCGGTGCGCTCGCCGAGCTCCTCGCTCCGTCGGCGCACCCATCGAGCGATCTCGTCGAAGCGACGGAACTGGCTTGCGTGGTGACGGAGGGCGTCGATCTTGCGCTCGATGGTCGCGGCGATGTCGACGAGCTGGTTCGCCTCGTTGGTGCTCCACAGGTAGAGCTCGGCAACCTTCCATGCGTCGAGGCCGGCGTCGAGGTGTTCGCGGAAGTTCAGTGGGTCGCGCGCGGTCGGAAAGACGGCATCGACCGTCACCTGCCCCACTGCTCGGTGGTCGGGATGGTTCACCCACTCGTTGTTCACGAACAGCACGGTCGGGTCATGGGTCATCACGATCTCGGGCCGGTAGGCGCGGATGGCGTGCGTGATGCGCTCTCGCAGGCGCAGCGACGGCTCCACCTGGCCGTCCGGCTCGTCGAGGAAGTCGACACCGGCGACGCCGATCTCGGCCGCCGCTGCCCGCTGTTCGCGCTCTCGCAGGACGACGAGCGCGTCGACATCGGTCGTCGGATCGTCGCTCCCCTTGTCGCCGCGCGTGACGAGGAGGTACCGCACGTCGGCGCCCTCGATGACCCAGCGCGCCACGGTGCCGGCGGCGCCGAACTCGATGTCGTCGGGGTGCGCGGCGACGACGAGAACGCGCTCGGGGGTGGGCAGCTTGTCGTCAGGCATCTGGCTGCGACCGATCGTAGCAGTCAGCCCAGCCTGACCGTCCGCTCGCCCTCGGGATCGAGCAGGCCGGCGATCGTCGGATGGCAGGTGAAGTAGATGACCTGGTGCCGCTGTGCGAGGTCTCCGATGGCCGCCGCGGCGCGTGCGGCGCGATCCGCGTCGAAGTTGACCAGGATGTCGTCCATGACGACCGGCAACGGCTCGGCGTGGCGGGCGAACTCCTCGATGAGGCCGAATCGAAGGGCGAGGTAGAGCTGCTCGGCGGTGCCACGCGAGAGCTCGTCCGTCGCCCGCGCTTCGCCGGATTCCGTCTCGACCCGGACATTCGCGTCACCCGGAGGCGCCACGATCCTCGCGTAGCGACCCCCGGTGATGCGCTCGAAATGCGCGGTCGCGGCCCTGATGACATCCGGCTGCCGATCCCGCTCGTAGCGCGAGCGGGTCTCCGCCAGCAGGCGTCCGGCGATCGCCCTGACCGCCCACTCGGTCGCGAGGGTGTTCGCGCGACCCTCGACGCCGGCGAGCTCCTGGCGCAGCGTGCCGAGCTCGTCGGCGGACTCGAGCGCGCGGATGCTCGCGTCGAGCTCGCCCACGCGAGCGACGAGCCGGCGCTCCTCCGCGTCCAGTGCGTCGGCCTCATCGTTGACCGCGACGAGCTCCGCCTCGACCGTCGACAGGTCGCGGCCGCGCAGCTCGGCGCGCAGAGCGTCGACGGCTTCAGGACCGCCTGCCCCGCCAGCGAGGTTGGCGCGAGCCTCGCTCAGTCGCTGCAGCACGGCACGGCGTGCGCCGGCCGCGGCATCGCGCCTCCGCAGCTCATCGGGGTCGGCGCTGCCCGTGGCCGCCAGGTGCTCGGCGACCGATG
>JACCWY010000188.1 GCA_013697395.1 Chloroflexota bacterium
GACCACCATGCCATCGCCGCTCTCGTCGCTGCTCGCTCCGTCCCGTCGACCGGGCAGCGGGTGGCCTAACATCACGTCGCCGAGGAGCCTACGCCGTCAACTTTTCCAGCATCGTTGGGACGCGACCCACAGCGCTTGCGGTCAGAGACTTATGAGTCTCCTGCTCTACCACTGAGCTACTCCGCCACGCTACTCGTGCTCAGATCGACAAGGATCCTGAGCCGCGATGAGCCCGACGTGTGTTGGAGCACACCGCTCACCGACGAGCAGGATACCGACGCATGCGTCCGAGGGTCAAACACCCGAGCGAGCAAGGAACCCTTCAGCATCCGACGGGTTCCGGCATCAGCTCCCAAGGGTGCCTGGCCAGTCAGGCTCCGCCTCCCGGTCACGCCACGGCTCGCTGATCGAGAGGATGTTGCCTTCGCTGTCGCGGAACCAGGCCGCGCGCTCGGGTCCGATGCAGGCGATGTGGTCGACCGTGCGCAGTCCCGGCAGGTCGTAGTCCTCGAACCGCACACCGTCGGGTTTCAGTGACTCGATCAGCGGCTCGAGCGCGTCGACCTCGAATCCCGCCAGCGTGTGCTCTGGCGCGGCGCCCGCGCTGGGGTACAGGAGGATGCGGCCGTCACCCGCTCCGCACAGCACGCCCGCCTCGGACGTGCCCACGTGCTCGAAGCCGAGGACGTCCAGGTAGAACGCCCGCGCACGGTCCAGGTCGCGGACGGGAATCGTGGCAATGAGACGTGCGGCGCGCAGGCCTGTGGCCACGCTCTCTCTCCAGGGACGATCGACGCCAGCATCGTAGCTTGCCGTGCTTCCCGACCGCCTAGGTCAGGTTCGGTTTCCGGTCCGGGAGGTCACGCCGGCTCAGGTTGATCCAGCGCCGCAGGCTGGCCCGGGTCTCGACGTCCTCGAGCTCGATGCGAGCGCTGCGTCGCGGCATCAGCCGTGGCCGCGGCTTGATGCGCTTCTGGTGTGCGGGCTTTCCCATCGGTCAGCCTGCCCCGCCGGAACGCAGAAGGGGCGAGTGCGGGGGTACGCTGGGGTGAGCACCGTGGGCATTCCCCGCATTGGCAGCCGCGCCCGAGCCACGCGGCATATCGGTGATCCACGCCTCGTGGATCAAGTGTCGGTCGTCGCCGGGCGGCCAGCGCGGCTCTCATGAGGCGGCCTCGCCGACGCCCCACGACGCCTGCCGGCCCGGCCCCCCGGGACGGTGAGCCTGCTCCCCCACCAACGGTGTGCGATTGCATCCAGATACCGGTTGCGGCTTCCAGTCGCGGTACTGTGCGGACCCGGCGCGGGGTCGTCATGACGCTTTTGTAATGTTGCCCGAAGGCCTAATCGCCCGCCCTTGTCCGCGACCTGGCAGGCGCATGAGGCTTCTGCTTCCTCCGGCGATGACCCACTTCAGCCGGGCCACCTGAGCCGCCGTCCCACCCGTCGTTCGAGAACGTCGGGATGAACCGGTAGCCCTCGCCGGGGACCGTGGCGATGAAGCGCGGCCGGCGATAGTCGTCCTGCAGCTTGACGCGAAGGCTGCGGACATGGCGGTCGACGATGTTGCTCTCCGCCAAGAAGTCAGTGCCCCACACGGCGTCGAGGATGTCTTCCCTGGAGACGATCTGACCACCATCCCGGCTGGCCAGGAGGTAGAGGAGGCTCTGCTCGATGCCACTGAGGTGCACGACCGATCCACCGGCGCGGACCTGTCGGTTCACGATGTCGATCTCCATCTCGCCGAGCCTGATCGTCGGAACGATGGGCCCCTGGATTCCTGACGCTCGGCGCGCGATGACGATCGAGCGTGCGAGCAGCTCCTCCGGGGAGAACGGCGTCGTCAGGATGTCGTCGACCCCGAGGTCGAACGCCTTCAGCTTGGTCCACAGGTCACCGTGCCGAGTCAGGCCCAGGACCGGGACGACGCTGCGCGTGAGGGTGTTCGAAGCGCCGAGGTGGAGCAGGAGATCGCTGCTGTCCTCGTGATCCATGTCGATGACGGCGATGTGCGGAACCCAGTCTGCCAGGATCGCGTCCGCCTCGGCCAAGGTCGCCGCCGCCCGAACGGCGAAGAGGCCATGGTTCAGCGTCAGCTCGATGAGATCGACGACGAGTGGGAGGTCCAGGAGAACGAGCGCGCGCCGGGCCTGCGCCTCGTCCGGAATCTGCGCTGTTTCCGTCGCTACCGCAACCCCCTGTCTGCTCACATCAGATCACAGCATAATGCGTACCGAGACGACCCAGTCTAGCCCAGGTTTTTCACTCCCCGTGAGCACGGCTTGCCGAGATCCATCACGGCCGGGCTAGAATGTGCGGAGCCGCCGGTCGCCGCGATGCGAACGGCGCCGAAGCGGAAAGAGACCGCGGAAGCCGACTCCCCGAGTTGCGGTTCGCGATTCGGGGACGCGCGGCCGGTCGACTCGTATCGCCGACCCCGACGCCAGGAGGCCCGGGCCGGACGCGAAGGAGAAGACCGTGGCGACCACCCAGGTCCGCGCCAGCGCCCCCGCCGCCCTCGACGCGACGCACCGCAACCTGTCGACCGCCGAGCTGTACGAGCACGCAGTCCGCAACCGCGAGGGGATCATCTCCGCCCACGGGTCCCTCGTCGTTCGCACCGGCAAGCACACCGGGCGCTCCCCCAGGGACAAGTTCGTCGTGCGCGAGCCGTCGACGCGCAAGAAGGTCTGGTGGGGACCGGTCAACCAACCGCTGTCGGAGGCGCACTACGAGCGGCTCCGTTCCCGGCTCCTGGCGTACGTTGCCGATCGGCCGGTCTACAGCCAGGACCTGTACATCGGCGCCCATCCCAACCATCGTCGCTCCCTCCGCGTCACGACGGAGACGGCATGGGCCGGCATCTTCGCGCGCAACCTGTTTCGCCGCCCGCCGCCGGAGGATCTCGAGCGCTTCACGCCGAACTTCACGATCATCGACATCCCCTCCTTCAAGGCCGATCCGGCCACCGAGGGCGTCCGCAGCGAGACGGCGATCCTGGTCCACCTCGAGCGGATGGAGATCATCATCGTCGGCACCGAGTACGCCGGCGAGATCAAGAAGTCGGCCTTCACGGTCATGAACTTCCTGCTGCCCGACGAGGCCGCCCTCCCGATGCACTCGTCGGTCAACGTCGGGAAGGCTGGAGACCCCGCGCTCTTCTTCGGGCTGTCCGGCACCGGTAAGACGACCCTCTCGGCGGATCCGGAACGGAGCCTCATCGGCGACGACGAGCACGGCTGGGGCGTCGACGGCCTGTTCAACTTCGAGGGCGGCTGCTACGCGAAGACGATCCGGCTGTCGCCGATGTATGAGCCTGACATCTTCGCCACCACCCGGCGCTTCGGCACGATCCTCGAGAACGTCGATCTCGATCCGGCCACCCGCGAGCTGGACCTCGACTCGGAGCGATTCACCGAGAACACCCGCGGCGCCTACCCATTGGAGTTCATCGGCAACTCCGATCCGACCGGCATGACCGGCCATCCGCGCAACGTCGTCTTCCTGACCGCCGATGCCTTCGGCATCCTGCCGCCCATCAGCCGCCTGACGCGCGAGCAGGCGCAGTATCACTTCATCAGCGGCTACACCGCGAAGCTCGCCGGCACTGAGATCGGCGTGACCGAGCCGAGGGCGACCTTCTCGGCCGGCTTCGGGGCTCCGTTCCTGCCGCGCCACCCGGGGGAGTACGCCGCCATGCTCGCCGAGCGACTCGAGCGCCACGACGTGCCGGTCTGGCTGGTGAACACCGGGTGGACCGGCGGCCCCTACGGCATCGGCGAGCGGATGGGCATCGATCACACGCGGACGATGGTCCGCGCCGCGCTCAACGGGCAGCTGCGTGACGCGACCTACGAGGTCGACGCGGTCTTCGGC
>JACCWY010000231.1 GCA_013697395.1 Chloroflexota bacterium
CGCACGATCCTTGACCTCCGCGATCACGACCGCGGTCGGGGTCGCCGGGTCGTCCTCGCTCGGCCATCCTGCGATGGCGACCTGGTCGCCGAGCCACGTCTTGACCTGGGCGCGGTAGTCGATCCCGGTCCCGCCCAGCAGGTTCTGGACGACCTGGTCGACCTTCTCGTCCAGCGACGCATCGTCCGCGAAGCCCGGCAGCCGGCCGATGAGCCCGCCGAGATTCATCTGCTGGCCGGTCGATGGCTGGAGGTAGACGTTGAGATAGAACGCGCTGCTCGCGGGGGCGAGCCCGGCGGCCCGGTCGGTGGCGGCAGAGAAGAGCAGCAGGTAGGCGGCGATGAAGGCCGCCCCGGTGAGGCCGATGAGGGTGACGGCGGCGATGGCGAGTCGATGCATGCGTTCAGCGTCCGAGCAGCGCGCCGAGGCCGCCGCCCAGGCCGGGCATCTTGCCGCCGCTGATCATCTTCATCATCCGCTGCATCTCGACGAACTGCTTGAGCAGCCGGTTCACCTCGGCGGTCGAGGTGCCGCTGCCGAGCGCGATGCGCCGACGACGGCTGGCCTTGATGAGCTCCGGACGGCGGCGCTCGTCGGGAGTCATCGAGTCGATGATCGCCTCGATGCGCTTCATCTGGCCGGAGTCGACGGCGTCCTGCGCCGCCCCCGCCATCTGGCCGGCGCCGGGCACCATCTGGATGAGCTGGCCGATGGGCCCCATCTTCTTGATCTGCTGCAGCTGGCTGCGGAAGTCCTCAAGGGTGAAGCGGTTCTGCATCATCCGCTCGGCTGCCCGCTCGGCCTCGGCCTGGTCGACGTTCTCCTGGACGCGCTCGACGAATGAGAGGACGTCGCCCATGCCCAGGATGCGCTGCGCGAGTCGGTCGGGATGGAATGGCTCGAGGCCATCGGTCCGCTCGCCGGTGCCGAGGAACGCGACCGGCAGGCCGGTGGCGGCACGGATGCTCAGCGCGGCGCCGCCACGCGCGTCGCCGTCCATCTTGGTCAGGACGAGTCCCGTGATCGGCAGCTTCGCGTGGAACGCCTCGGCCACGCGGACCGACTCCTGGCCGGTCATGGCGTCGACCACCAGCAGTGTCTCGGCCGGCGTCAGGCTGCCGACGATGCGGACGAGCTCGTCCATCATCGCCTCGTCGACGTGGAGGCGCCCTGCGGTGTCGAGGATCATGACGTCCACGCTGCGCTGGCGCGCGACCTCGAGGCCGGAGCGAGCGACCTCGAGCGCCGGGGTGCCGACGGGTCGAGTGTGCACCTCGACCCCGATCTGGTCGCCGAGCTGGACCAGCTGGTCGACCGCCGCGGGCCGGTAGACATCTGCTGCGACGAGGAGCGGCTTCCGACCATCCTTTCGCAGGCGGACCGCCAGCTTGGCGGCGGTCGTCGTCTTGCCGGAGCCCTGGAGCCCGACCATCATCAACACCGCGGGCCTGGAATCGAGGCTGAGGTGATGGCGCTCACCGCCCAGGGTGGCGACGAGCTCCTCGTGCACGATCTTCACGATCTGCTGTCCGGGGTTGAGCCCGGTCAGCAGGTCGCGGCCGACTGCGCGTTCGCGGACGCGGGCGACGAAGTCCTTGACGACCTTGAAGTTGACGTCCGCCTCGAGCAGGGCGAGCCGAATCTCGCGCAGGGCGACGTCGAGGTCGCCCTCGGTGATCCTTGCCTTGCCGCGCAGTCGGCCGGTGACGCCCTGGAGGCGCGTGGACAGAGATTCGAACATGGTGAACCGATAGGGGGATCAGCGCCGGACTGCTCGGACCGGCGAACGGCTGCCCATTCTAGGGTGCCGCGTCACCGGCGGCAATGCGACCTACCCGGCGAGCAGCCACTCGACGAACGCCTCGGGCTCGAACGGTGCCAGCGCATCGATCTCCTCGCCGATGCCGGCGAATACGATCGGGACCCCGATCCGCTGCGCAGCCACCAGCGCGACACCGCCCTTGGCCGTCCCATCGAGCTTCGTCAGGACGATGCCGGTGACGCCCGCCTCGCGGCTGAAGCCCTCGACCTGAGCGAGGCCGTTCTGGCCGGTCGTCGCGTCCAGGACAAGCAGCACATGACGCGGCTGGTCGGGCATGCGGCGCTGGATGACCCGGCGGATCTTCGACAGCTCATCCATGAGCTGCTGCTTGTTCTGGAGCCGACCCGCCGTGTCCACGAGCACCGCGTCGAGCCCGCGCGACTCCGCGGCGACGACCGCGTCGAAAGCGACGGCGCCCGGGTCGGCGCCGATGCGCTGGGCGACGACAGGCACGTCGAGCTGCTCGCCCCAGATGCGCAGCTGCTCGACCGCGGCGGCGCGGAACGTGTCGCCGGCGGCGAGGACCAGGCTGTGGCCCTCGCCCTTCAGGCGCGCGGCGAGCTTGGCGATGGTGGTCGTCTTGCCGCTGCCGTTGACGCCGACGAACAGGACGACCGAGGGGGCGGGCCCGAGCTCGAACTGCCCCGAGCCGGCCTGGACGAGCCGATCGCCGATCTCGGTCGCCAGGGCCTGGCGCGCGTCCTCACCGCTGCGACCGCCGTCGCGTCCGTAGCGCGCGCGTGCAGCATCCACGAGCTCGAGCGTGGCCTCGCCGCCGACGTCGGCGG
>JACCWY010000250.1 GCA_013697395.1 Chloroflexota bacterium
GATCGGGCCTGCGCTCGGGGATGCCGTCGGCGCCGGGCTTGGCGTGGGAGCCGGCGTCGCGATCGGAGTGGGGGACGGGCTCGCCGGTGGCGCGACCGGCGGTGGTGCGGCGATCACGGCGACCCCCGGGTAGTACGTGCCCATGATCTGGGCGGCGCTGAGGCCCAGAAGGCCGCAGGCCTGGCTGCCCCACTGAAACATCTGCCAACCGTTCGCGTTTGCGCCGCATGGCTCGTACGCCGCGCCCGCGTTGTAGTACGTCGCGAAGATGCGTCCGGCCCTGTGCGCCAGCGTGCTCCACGTGGCGTCGACCGCCGCCGCCATGGCGGGGTAGGTCGCGCGCGCCGGGTCGTAGTGCTGATCGCGTGTCGAGTCGAAGACGTCGAAGCACTGCCCGGCTGCGTTCGTATAGCCGCGCCAGTGGATGACCTGGAACCAGGCGTAGCTCTTCACCGCCAGCGCTCCTGCTCGCAGTGACTCCGTCGTCCAGCTGCTGATCCACTCGCGTGAGAGCACGTTCTTGACGTACGTCCGGAAGTCCACGGTCTCGACCGCGCCGGTGGCGGTGCGGAAGACGCGGATGGTCGGCGGGGCGGCGGTCTCGGACGCATGGGCGCCGCACTCGCCCGCGGCGGCTGCCGGGGCCTGACCGGCCATCGGCGGCAGGACGGCGAGAGCGATGGTGACGGCGAGGGCGCTCGCCAGGCGGGGTGATCGATGCATCGGGTTCGCACCGTAGGCAGGCCCCAACCGCACCGCACCCCACCGAAAGTACCGCTGCCCTCCTCGAGTCAGTCGGCCCAGCGGTGGATGCGCTCGCGGACCGTGTCGAAGCCCAGCTCGTCGCAGAGCGCCACAAACCGGTCCCGGGGCACCCCGCGCCACTCGAGGTCGTCGAGGGTGGGCGTGACGCCCGCAATATCGGCATCCCGGTTGAGGATGGCGAGGCGGCGAAAGAGGATCGCATCCGCGCGATGCTGTTCGAGCGTCGCGGCCAGGCGGCTCGCGTTGCGCAGTGGCAGGTCCCAGTCGAGCGCGGAGGCGGGGATCGTTTCGAGATGCTTCCAGCGCGCGAGGACGGTCCCTGCGCTCTTCGCGCCCCAGCCCGGCAGGCCCGGGAAGCCGTCGGAGCTGTCGCCCACGAGGGCCAGGTAGTCGGGAATGCTCGTCGGTACGATGCCGAACTTGGTCACGATCCCGGCCTCGTCGTAGGTGATCCTGCGCATTCGGTCGCGCAGCACGATACGCTCGCCCTCGACCAGCTGGCCGAGATCCTTGTCGACGGAGCAGATGATGATCTGCTCGATGCGCGGATCGGCGCCGAAGCGGTCGACGGCCGCGGCGATGGCATCATCGGCCTCGTCCTCCACCATGGCCCAGACAGGCATGCCGAGCGCATCGAGCGCTCGTTCCGCGTCGCCGAACTGGGCCAGCAGGTCGGGGTCCACGCCGGCGCTGGACTTGTAGCCGAGGTAGAGGTCGTTGCGCCACGACTCGATCACGTGGTCGGTGGCTGCCCCGATGTGGCTCACGTCCGGCTCCCGCAGAAGCGAGAGCATCGAGTCGACCAGGCCCTGCACGGCGTTCACCGGCCGCCCGTCCGGGGCGGTCCGTGGCGGCCGCGAGTAGTAGGCGCGGAACAGCTCGAAGGTGGCGTCGACGAGGTGCAGCTTCACGGTCTCAATCGGCAGCATAGCCGTGCCGGCTGGCGAATTCCGCCAGTAAGCGGCTGGTAAGCGGCGATGTGCAACATGGCCGCAGCGGGGAAGCGGCGTGGAGATGCGTGCCCTGCAGCCGCCGGCCCTTGGTTCCCGGCCGGGGTCGGCGGTCCACGCCGCTCCCCGTGTCATGGCCGGCTTGACACGCGGCCGGGACGGGGCGGACGATTACCGCGGAGGAACCGAGCCCCGTGTTGAGCCGATTGAGCCCGCGAAGCGCGCTGCTCGCCGTCCTTGCGACATTCGTCCTGGCGAGCCCGGTGGCGGCCGGCGACTTCCGCTCGGATACCACCGTCACCGTCGGACCGGACGAGACGGTGGACGACGATCTCTACATCGGGGCGGGAACCGTGTCGATCGCCGGGACCGTGAACGGCGACGCGACAATCGGCGGCGGCACCGTGACGATGACCGGAACGATCGAGGGCTCGCTGAACGTGGGCGGCGGCACGGTCGACGTGCTTGGAGATGTGACCGGCGCGGTGCGCGTCAGCGGCGGCACGGTGCGAGTCGTCGGCTCGGTGGGTCGCGACGTCGTGCTGTTTGGTGGTACGGCCACGATCGAGCCCGGCGCCGAGATCGGTGGCGACGTCGCCGGCGCGACCGGCAGCCTCACGGCGGCCGGCACAGTGCACGGTGACCTGCTCGTCGGCACGGGCTCGATGATCCTTGCAGGTACAGTGGACGGGGAGGTGGATGCCGCGGTCGGGGATCTCGTCGTCGAGTCCGGCGCCGTCGTCGGGGGCGACGTGACGTATACCTCGGAGAACGAGGCACGGATCGAGCCCGGTGCCGAGATCGGTGGCAGCGTGGAGCGTCGCGAACCGGCCGACGCCACGGGAATGATGCTCCCCGAGAACCCGATCGTCAGGTACATCGGCGTACTCCTGGGCATGCTGCTCCTCGGCTGGAGCATGCTCTTCATCCGCCCGAGGCTGGTCGTCGGCAGCGCCGAGGTGCTCCGCACGGGGCCGTTGCCGTCGCTCGGCCTGGGCGCTGCGGGATGCCTCGGCCAGTTCGTCGTGCTGATCGTGCTGGTGACCATCGGTGCCCTGCTCACGGCGCTCGCCGGCTCGATCGGCGCGGCATTCTTCGCGACGGCCTTCGTCGTCCTGCTGGCCATTGTGCTGTTGTTCTTCCTGGCCGCAGTGCCCGTGGCCATGACGATTGGACGGCTCGTCCTGCCGGGCAACCGATCCTGCTACCTCGCGTACCTGGCTGGCGCTGCGATCCTCGCCGTGATCCTCGTCGCGGGAGGATTCGTGCCCGTCCTGGGGGAGTTCCTCTCCCTCCTCGTCGGGATCCTCGGCCTCGGCGCCGTCATCCTCTACGCCTGGCGGACGCGACATGAACCGTACGCACTCGTCCCGCCGCCGCCCACGGACCCGGCAGTCGTGGCTCCCCCCGCCTGAGCTGCGAGCCTCAGACGGCGAGCGGCTCCCGGTATTCGCCGTACACGCCGCGCAGAATGGCGCACATCTCGCCGATGGTGGCATAGGCCTCCACGGCGGCGACGATGGCCGGCATGAGGTTCACGTCGCCGCGCCGCGCCTCGTCCTCCAGCCGACGCATCGCGGTCGCGTGCGCCGGTGCGCCGCGCTCCGCGCGGACGCGCGCCAGGCGGTCGAGATGGCGGCGCTCCTGGACCTCGCTGATCTCGAGCAGCGGGATCTTCAGCTCCTCGTCGGGGTCGGCGAACCTCGTGACGCCGACGATCTCGCGCTCGTGCGCCTCCAGCTCGCGCTGCTGCTCGTAGGCGGCGTCGGCGATCTCCGCCTGCGGGAAGCCGGACTCGAGAGCCGCAACCATTCCGCCCATCTCGTCGATCTGGCGGATGTACGCCCAGGCGCGCTGCTCGGTCTGGTTCGTGAGCGTCTCGACGAAGTACGAGCCGCCGAGCGGGTCCACCGTGTTCGCCACGCCGGCCTCCTCCGCGAGCACCTGCTGCTGGCGCAGGGCGAGCATGGCGGCTTCCTCCGAGGGGACCGCCCATGCCTCGTCGTAGGCATCGGTGTGGAGGGACTGCGTGCCACCGAGGATGCCGGCCAGCGCCTGGATCGCGACGCGCGTCAGGTTGTTGAGTGGCTGCTGGGCGGTGAGCGAGACCCCGGCCGTCTGCGTGTGGAAGCGCATCCACGTCGAACGCTCGTTCTCCGCGCCGAAGCGCTCACGGCTCAGCTTGTACCAGATCCGCCGCGCCGCTCGGAACTTGGCGATCTCCTCGAAGAAGTCGTTGTGGCTGTTGAAGAAGAACGACAGGCGCGGAGCGAAGTCGTCGAAGCGCATCCCGCGCGCAAGGGCATCCTCGACGTAGGCGATGCCGTCCGCGATGGTGAAGGCCAGCTCCTGGACGGCGGTCGAGCCCGCCTCGCGGATGTGGTAGCCGCTGATGCTAATCGTGTTCCAGCGCGGCAGCTCGCGGGTGCCCCACTCGACCGTATCGGTCACCAGCTTGAGGGAAGGCGCCGGCGGGAAGATGTACTCCTTCTGGGCGATGAACTCCTTGAGGATGTCGTTCTGCAGCGTGCCCGACAGCTGCGCTCGCGGCACACCGGCCTTCTCGGCGGCCACGATGTACATGGCCCAGATCATGGCCGCCGGCGAGTTGATCGTCATCGACGTGCTGATCTCCCCGACCGGGAGTCCCTCGAGCAGGAGCTCCATGTCGGCCAGCGAGCTGACCGCCACCCCGCAGGTACCGAACTCCCCCTCGGCCATCGGGTCGTCGTGGTCATAGCCGTACAGCGTCGGCATGTCGTACGCGATGGAGAGGCCGGTCCCGCCCGCGGCGATCAGCTTCTTGAATCGGTCGTTCGTGTCCTCCGCCGTACCGAAGCCGGCGAACATGCGCATCGTCCACAGGCGACCCCGGTGTCCGGTCGGGTGGATGCCGCGCGTGTAGGGCGGCTCGCCGGGCAGGCCGAGGTCGTCGATCTCGTCCCAGCCCGCGAACTCCTCGGCCGCAGGGCCGAACCGATAGCGCGGCCTGCCGGCATCCGGGTCATTTGCCGGGTCGGCCAGGTCCGATGGCGTGTAGACACGATCGATCTCGACGCCGGACTGCGTGATGAAGCGCCGATGGCGCTCCGGACCCCGCTCGAGGGCAGGCGCGAGGCGCTCGCGCGCCCATCGGTCCTGGTGGTCGCGCCAGCGCTTCGGGTCGGTCATGGTCGCAGTGTGCGGGCAAGACCGATGCCGCCGCAACCGCACGTCCGCGGCACGCGGGGTGCATGGCAGGGCGGCATGTTCGCCCTGATACGCCGATTCGTCATCGGCTGGCTGCTCCTGCGGCTGGTCCGGCGCCTGACCGGTGGCTCGGCGAGGACCGGCTCTCGCCGCTGACCCGCCTTGTTCGACGGCCTCACGCTCGACCGCATCGACGTCGGCGATGGCACGAGGGCTGCGGGCTAGCTGGTCCCCGATGCCTGCCGCTCGAGGATTGCGTTTCGCCTTGCCTCGAAGCGAGATGCCTGCGCATCGAGGTCCGCCAGGAAGCGCCGTAGGTCTTCACGGCACACCTCGGCCGACACGTCGAGGTTGGTGAGCTCGAAAACGCCCCAGTGCCTGAGCAGCGGCCACAGCACCTCGTCATGGTGGATGCGCAGGTCGTAGATCCCCGCCCTGGCGATCTGGGCTGCCTTGCGCGTGAAGTTTTCCATGCCCGCACCGGGCATCTGGAAGGCCAAGATCTCGTCGACGATGGCGTGAACTGCGGCCGAGGGATCCAGCACGATCGCCTCGGACAGCATGTCGCGGTAGAAGACCATGTGCAGGTTCTCGTCGGCGGCGATGCGATCCATGATCCGATCCGCCACGGGATCCGACGAGTATCGGCCCGTATTGCGGTGGCTGATGCGGGTCGCCAGCTCCTGGAACGCGACGTACGCGAGTCCCCGCAGGACGTTGCCGTTGTCATCGTGGCTGTACGCCGTCTGGAGCTGGTTCATGCGCGACCGCTCCAGCGCGTAAGGGTCGATATTGCGCGTGACGACGAGGTAGTCGCGCAGGACGATCGCGTGACGGCCCTCCTCGGCGGTCCATCGGTTCACCCAGTTGATCCAGGCCCCATCGCCGCCGCCGAACATCCGATGGATCTCGCGGTGATAGCTGGGCAGGTTGTCCTCCGTCAGGAGGTTCACCTCGAACGCGATCTGCGCGACGCCGCTGATGCGCGGCTGGTCCGGCGTCCATGGATCCTTGTCGAAGTCGCGGCCCACGGAGTACGGGATGTAGTCGTGTGGGAACCATTCCTTCGCGATGCCGAGGTGGCGGTTGAGGAGTCGCTCGGCGGCGGGTTCGAGCTCAGAAAGGAGGTCGCGTGGGGGAACGAACAGCCTGGTGACCATGGGTGCTCCGTACATGGGGTCGCCGGCGCTCCGCTGAAGTCACGGCGCATCTGATCTACGGCTAGCGACCAGCATCGCATGAAGTGGGCCAGATCGCTAGGCTGCCAACCGGATGAGCCCGCGTTGAGCTACGGATAGAGCCCGCGGAGCGTGGTCGCCTCGGCCACGCGCGAGACGGCGACCATCATGGCGGCGGCGCGCAGGTCGACCCGCTCCGCATCGGCCATGGCCTGCACCTCGGCCATGCCGGCGTCGACGATCCGGTCCAGCTGGTCGGTGATCTCGGTCTCGGTCCAGAAGAAGGCCTGCATGTCCTGCACCCATTCGAAATAGCCCAGCACGGTGCCGCCGGCGGTGCAGATGACGTCCGGGATGACGACGACCCCCCGGTCCGCGAGCATCTGGTCCGCCGCCGGGGTGGTGCCGCCATTCGCGACCTCCGCCACCAGGGACGCGCGGATCGCGCCGGCGTTCGCCTCGTTGATCTCTCCCTGCAGGCCGGCCAGGGCCAGGATATCGGCGTCGAGCCCGAAC
>JACCWY010000290.1 GCA_013697395.1 Chloroflexota bacterium
GAGCGCCGCGTCGTCGGCCAGCACCTCGTGCACCAGCCCGATCCCCTTCGCGCGCTCCGCGTCGAACCGCTCGCCGGTGGCGAAGAGTGCCCGCGCGTGCGACTCGCCGACCTTCGGCACCACGAACGTACTGATCACGGCCGGCAAGATCCCGAGCTTGGTCTCGGTGAAGCCGAAGGTCGTACCGGCGGTGGCGACGACGACGTCGGCCGTCGCGCACAGGCCGATCCCGCCGCCGAGCGCCGCCCCGGTGACCCGGGCGATGACCGGCACCGGGCACTCGTCGATGGCCGTGAACATGGCCTGCATGGCCGCCGCGTCGCGCTCGTTGTCCTCCACTGACAGGCGGATCGCGCCACGCATCCACTCGATGTCCGCGCCCGCGCAGAAGACCGCACCGGAGCCCGCCAGTACGACTCCCCGCAGCGCGTCGGGCGGCTCGTCGGCAAGCGACTCGAACGCCGCGCGCAGCTCGCCGATCAGGGCCGCGTCGAACGCGTTGCGCACCTCGGGCCGGGCCAGCGTGACCCGCGCGAACGGGCCGTCGCGGGAGACCAGCAGCGGTCCGCTCATCGGGCCTGCCCGCGCCGATGGAACGGTTCGGCCACGACCCGCACCTGGTCCAGCAGCGGCTCCTCGAGCCACACGACGTCGGTGCCGTCGGGCACGTCGACCGTCGCCGACGCGCCCTGCGCGCCGACCAGGCCGAGCATGAGCCGTGGCCGTCCGTCGACGCCATCGGTCTCGACCAGGTAGGCGACCTCGACCGCCGTGTCGCGCAGGGACGCGCCGAGGGTGGCCTCGAGCGATCGCGTGTCGCTGCCCGGCAGCCGAACGCGGATGGACGAGCGCGTGGTCGGCCCGAAGAGGGCCTCGTCGGTTCCCGGCAGGCGGCCGTTGGCCAGGGCGGCCAGCTCGTCGGGGTCGAACCGGTACGGGACCGGTCCCGCCGGATCCATGATGGCCGGCATGCCGCTGGAGGCCAGGTTGGCGATGGCGATGCGCGATGGCAGCGGCAGGTTGCCCGTGCCGGATGGCGCCCACGCCGCCAGCGCGCCGAACGATCCGAATACGACCCCCACCGGCGCCCCGTCGCCCTCCCGGGCCAGCATGACGCTGATCTCGACCTGCTGGTCGTCGTTGACGGCCGCCGCAAGCGCCTCCCTGGCCTCGTCGCCGTGGTCGGGCGGCACCGGCAGCAGGAGGGTGCCGCTCATGAGCGTGCGGTAGAAGGCATGGAGCGCCCTCGGGCCCGCCCCGCGCTCCTCGGCCTCGCGCGCGGCGAGCATCGCCTCGAACAGGTTGGCGGCGCTCTCCTCGAGCGAGCCCGACGGGGTGGTGCGGTCATGCGAGCCCGGAGTGGGTGCGGCGATGTCTGGCGTCACGGGTCCGGTGAGCCTACCGGATGCTGGTAGCATCGTCCGCATGATCCGCGGCATCGACCACCTGGTCATCGCGTGCGTCGACCCGAACGCCGCGGCCGCCGAGCTCGAGTCGTCGCTCGGGATCGCCTGCGGCGGCGGTGGACGTCATCCCGGCCTTGGCACCTGGAACCGGATCGCCTGGCTCGCCGATGGAAGCTACCTCGAGCTCATGGGCGTTGACGATCGCGAGGCCGCCCTTCAGGGGCCTGTCGGGGCTGCGGCGGTGGCCGTGCTGGACGCCTCGGGCGGTGGGCTCGCCACGTACGCCCTGGCCGATGACACGCTCGAGGTGACGGCCAGCGCGCTGCGCGCGTCCGGGGCCTCGATCGGTCCGGTGACCCACGGCACCCGCCAACGTGACGACGGGGAGATGGTCGAGTGGTGGACGGCGTTCCCGGACGCGCCGCTCGCGCCCGACGCGCCACCGTTCCTCATCCAGCACGCCTCTGTCGGGTCCGAATGGGGCCACGAGGCGCTGGCCACGCGGGCGCGGTACGCCCACCCGATCGGCTCGCCGGTGATCCTCGCCCGACTCGACGTCGCGACGACCGATCCACCCGGGGCCGCCGCCGTGCTCCACGAACAGCTCGGCTTCGACCTCTGGGCAGTTAGCGACCTCGCCGTGGCCGACGTCGGTCCGCATGTGCTGCGCCTCGTACCGCGCCGCGAGATGGCCGTGCCGGCCGTGATCACCCTGGGTGCGGAGGTGGAGGCGCCGCGGACGGTCGAGCTGCTCGGCGTGCGATTCGACGTCGAGCGGGTCGCGTTGCCCGTCCCCGCAGCCGCCGACTAGCGAGGGGCGGCCACCGACCGCAGGCCGACCCGATCGAGCTCGGCCCGGGCCAGTCGCCCGTGGCGGCCGGTCACCCAATCGCCGAACGGGTCGGGTGTGAACTCGAGGAGCTCGTCGTATTCGAGGCGGTGGATGGCGCGCGAGGCGAGGAGCGTCTCCAGCGCCGCGTCGGAGATCGGCTCGGCTCGCGTCCGACGCGTGCCCCGGATGGCGCGCGACGCCGCGTTGAGGCGCCGCCACTTCGCGATCCGCCATGGCAGGTAGCGATTCAGCCACGGCACGACAGCGGTGGCGACCAGGAGCAGCCCGAGCAGGGCGGAGACGATGATCAGCAGCCGTTCGAGGTCCGTGCCGAACGTGATGAGCGGCCCTCCGGCGCCGGCCAGCGCGCCCCGAATTCCTGCTGCAGCCCCCTCGCCCACCAGCGGGACCTGCTCGATGGCAGACCCGATCGTTTCGCCGGCGTTGGTGATCTCGGTACCGCCCTCGCGGACGAATCGACCGGCGCCGGCAAGGTTGGCAAGGAATCCGTAGAGCCGGATGCCGAGCGAGATCCAGATGGCCAGCCACAGCAGCGTGACGATGTCGGCGATCAGCTCCCGGATCCGGGACCCGGGGCGCTCGCTCCAGATGTGCATCGTGAGTCCTCCCAGACGCGGCGCCCGGCTATCGGCTCCAGCGGCCTATGGCCGGCGATCGGCCCCATCGGTCGACGTCGCCGGTCTGTCGGCGTCCGGTGCCGGCTCCCGCACATGGCTCGCCGCTGCCTGTGCGTCGCGGTTGCGATTCATCCCCAGCAACACGAGCACTGCGCCGATCACCGCCACGGCGATACCGGCATATGGCTGGTAGTCGTCGACGAGCTCCATCAGCGTGAACTGGTAGTTGAGCAGCGGCAGCAGCAACGAGCCGGCGCCGATGATGATGAGCGCGATGCCCCAGCCGATCATGTGACGATGCCTCCGTCCGCCGGCGGGCTCGCTGGGCTGCGAGGCCCGTGTCCGACGGCGTGAGTCTAGGGCCGGCTATTGGGACTTGCCGCTGCTTCGCGCGCTGACCTTCGAGATACAGCTCTCGCAGCCTGCTGAATGCAGCGGGCGTCATCAGGTGGCTGGTGTTGCTACCTGTCTGATCCCTCCATCGAATCTCACCTGCACTTCCTACATCCGGTACAGGCTGAATCCCGGGTTGGGAATCGGCGCATTCAGGGCGGCCGAGATGCCCAGCGTCAGCACGCGACGCGTGTCGAGGGGGTCGATCACCCCGTCGTCCCAGAGCCGAGCCGTCGAGTGCCAGGGCGAGCCCTCGAGCTCGTACTTGTCGAGGATCGGTGCCTCGAAGGCGTCGCGCGCTGCGTCGGTCTCGAAGCCTTCGCTGACCGTCGAAAGCACGCGGGCCGCCTGGGCTCCGCCCATGACGCTGATGCGAGCATTCGGCCACATCCACAGCTGGCGGGGTGAGAAGGCGCGACCGGCCATGCCGTAGTTTCCCGCGCCGAAGCTCCCACCGATGATGACCGTGAACTTCGGCACGTTCGTGGTGGAGACGGCCGTGACCAGCTTGGCGCCGTCGCGTGCGATGCCGCCGGCCTCGTACTCGCGCCCGACCATGAAGCCGGTGATGTTCTGGAGGAAGACGAGCGGGATCCGGCGTTGGCTGGCCAGCTCGACGAAGTGCGCGCCCTTCAGCGCCGACTGGCTGAACAGGATGCCGTTGTTCGCAATGATCCCGACCGGGTAGCCGCCGATGTGCGCGAAGCCGGTGACCAGCGTCTCGCCGTAGCGCTCCTTGAACTCGTGGAACTCGCTCCCGTCGACGAGGCGGGCGATCACCTCGCGCACGTCGTAGGCCTGGCGGGCATCGGCCGGAACGGCCCCGTACAGGCCCTCGGCCGACACCGACGGTTCGCGCGGCTCGTGGAGCTCCCAGGGCGGCTCCGGCTTGCGTCGGGCCAGGTGGCGAACGATCGAACGACCGATCGCGAGCGCGTGCTCGTCGTCGAGTGCGTAGTGGTCGGCAACGCCCGATTGCGTCGTGTGCAGTTCGGCGCCGCCGAGCTCCTCGGCCGTGACCTCCTCGCCGGTCGCGGCCTTCACGAGCGGCGGGCCGCCCAGGAAGATGGTGCCGGTACCCTTGACGATCACCGTCTCGTCGGACATGGCCGGGACATAGGCACCTCCAGCGGTGCAGCTCCCCATGACCAGCGCGACCTGCGGGATGCCGCTGGTGGACAGGTGCGCCTGGTTGTAGAAGATGCGCCCGAAGTGCTCGCGGTCGGGGAAGACCTCGTCCTGGAGCGGCAGGAACGCACCGCCCGAGTCGACAAGGTAGACGCAGGGCAACCGATTCTGGAGCGCGATCTCCTGCGCGCGCAGGTGCTTCTTGACGGTGATTGGGTAGTAGGTGCCGCCCTTGACCGTGGCGTCGTTGGCCACGATGACGCACTCGACGCCCTCGACCCGGCCGATGCCGGTCACGAGCCCCGCGCCGGGGGCATCGTTGCCGTAGAGGCCACTCGCCGCGTGGGCGCTCAGCTCGAGGAAGGCGCTGCCGGGGTCGATGAGGCGATCGATCCTCTCTCGGACCGGGAGCTTGCCCCGTTGGCGGTGCCGGTCGACCGATCGCTGGTCGCCGGCCGCGCCGAGGCGCGTCAGCGCGTCTGTCCGCGCGCGAAGGTCCTCCACCAGCGCGCGCATCGCGTCGGCGTTGGCGCGCGTGGCGGGAGCATCCGGATCGAGGGCGGTGCGCAGAACGGCCATCTGCCGCCGATTATGGCGGCGACGCCCGGCGCGCGGTCAGGCCAGCGTCACCAGCGGAACGATCTGGCTGATGTGTGCCGTGTTGACGATCACGACCGAGACGACGTGCTCGAACGGCGGTTCGCCCGGGTGCAGGAGGTAGGCGTCGGTGAGCGGGATGAATCCCGCCGAGCGCAGGAGATGGAGGCCGACCTCGACGCCCGGATGCAGGTGGACGGTGCCGGTCAGGTTGAAGGGGCCCGCGACCACCGCAGCGCGCCGGAGGCGGCGATGGAGCCGCAGCTGGCGGCTGGCGCGCCACTCGGGCGGCATGGCCAGGATGATCCGCGCGGTGGCGAGCGAATCCCACTCGCCATGTTCGTCCGCGCCAGGGCCACCCGATGCCGGCATGGCCGTCTGGTCCATCGGCCCGGGGCTGGGCTGCCACAGGCGCACCTCGTCCTGGCTGCTCAGCAGGTCGGTCACCCGCTGGCCGTTCGGGGAGACCCAGCCCACGATGCGCGAGTCGGCCGTGTAGAGCTCGATCGGAGCGAGATCGGAGACGGCGGCCAGGGCGGCCGATCCCTGGATGGCCGAGGGACCTGGGCCGCGGCGCAAGTTCCAGAACGTCACGTTGCCTCCTGCGTGAGCCGCGCGAGCACCTGCGCGGTCGTGCATCGCACGCTACCTTCGCACGATGCGTGGACCAAGGGTTCGAAAGTCCTACGTGGGTGCTGTGCGCCCGCCGCACCCGGGCGGATCGAGGTGGTCGGCTATCGTGCGCCGATGATCGAGTTCGACGACTTCGCCCGGATCGAGATGCGGGTCGGTCGCATCACCGAGGCGCTCCCGTTCCCGGAGGCCCGTAATCCGTCCTACAGGCTCCGGATCCGCTTCGGGCCGGAGCTCGGCGAGCGCGTCAGCTCGGCGCAGCTGACGGTCACGTACCCGGACCCATCGACCCTGGTCGGTCGACTGGTGGTGGCCGTCATGAACTTTCCGCCGCGCCGCATCGCCGGCTTCTCGAGCGAGGTGCTCGTCCTCGGGGCGCTGGGGGACGCGAGCGAGGTCCACCTGCTGTCACCCGATCCGGAGTGCGCAGAGGGCCTGCGCATCGGTTGACCGGAGGGTGACTTGAACCGCCGAGCCCGGCACGCGATACTCCGACCGAATCGGTCGGAGTTCTCCGGCCGACCCACTTCGCCCGCGCGGCAACAGCCCGCGCGCCCGTCGATCAGGCTCGAGGAGCCGCCGAGCACTCCATGACCGTTGCAGACGCACCCACCTCCACCCCACCGGTCCTCGTCACCACCGACTGGGCCCGAGAGCACCTCGACGACCCGAAGGTTCGCTTCCTCGAGGTCGACGTCGACACAGACAGCTACGCGCAGGGGCATCTGCCCGGCGCGACCGGCGTCAACTGGAAGTCACAGCTCACCGACGCGGTGCGGCGCGACCTCGTGAGCCGCGACGACCTCGAGTCGCTCCTCCGCGCCGCCGGCATCGATGACGACACCACGATCGTGCTGTACGGGGACAACAACAACTGGTTCGCGGCCTGGGCGTACTGGCAGCTGCGCTACCAGGGGCTCGACAACGTCCGGCTGCTCGACGGCGGCCGCATCAAGGTCGAGGCAGACCGCCTGCCCCTGACGACCGATGCTCCGTCGCACGGGCCAGGATCGATCTCCATACCGGCGGAGACACGCGAGGAGCTGCGCGCCTACCGGCAGCAGGTGATCGACGCGGTCGGCGCCACGGATCGCGACCTCGTCGACGTCCGCTCGCCGGAGGAGTTCCGCGGCGAGCTCTCCGCCCCCGCCCACCTTCCACAGGAGGCCGCACAGCGGCGGGGCCATATCCCCGGGGCGGTGAACGTGCCGTGGGCGACCGCGGTCGCCGAGGACGGAACGTTCAAGCCCGTCGACCAGCTGCGCGAGCTCTATGCCGCCAAGGGCGTCGACGGCAGCGACGAGGTCATCGCCTACTGCCGAATCGGCGAGCGTTCGAGCCACACCTGGTTCGTGCTCCATGAGCTGCTCGGCCACCGCAACGTGCGCAACTACGATGGCTCGTGGACCGAGTATGGCTCGCTGGTCGGGGTGCCGATCGAGACCGGCGACGGATCGCCGGCTTGACCGAGGCGACCGACGCGACGGTGCTGGTGGGTCCGGCCCCGGATGGCATGCCGGACCCGCACCTCGTTCCGCCGCAGATCGCGCGCGGAGGCGATCCGTTCGCCGCGCTGCGCATCGTCCATTTCGTGTCGCGCCTGCGACGCAACGAGACGCTCCAGGTGCGCGACGTGGTGGCCGCCCTGAACGCCGCGTACCTGGATTGGTACTTCAGCGAGAAGGTGCTGCTGGCCGAGCTCGTTCAGCTCCAGGCCAACTGGGGCATCAGCTTCCACGGCGATGACCGCATCGTGCTCGACCGCAACGAGCGCGGCCACACGCTTCTCGTGATCGACTCGACCAAGATGAGCACGTTCCTCGTCAACGAGGCACGTCGCCTGGCGGAGGCCTGTGCCGACGAGCTGCGCACGTTCACCCTCGGGGACGGCGTTTCGCGCGACAACTAGACGCGGTCGGAGTCTCCGGCCTGGCCCACGGCAGTTCCGGCCATCTCCGGCGACGCGGGACGGACGTCTCCCTCGGCCACCGGCAGCGGCACCCGCCGTGGTTTCGGCCGGAATGGCGACGTGTCAGGCACGACCGGACCATCGGTCTCCGCGAGCCCGCCGCCGCGGTACGCCTCCCAGACGGCCATCACCGTGTCCCGATGCGGCTTGATGCGGCAATGCTCGTCGCGGTTGCCCATCTCGTCGCAGTACCCCAGTGGCACGCATTTCGGCACCAGGAAGCTGCCGAAGAACGGGCTCACGCGGAAGACCTCGTGACGGATCTGCTTGAAGAGCTGGCGGATCTCCCACTGCGCCATGGTGCACAGGCGCAGGCCCGACATGTGGATCAGCTGTCGCAGGTTGACCGTCATGATCAGGTTCGTCTGCATCGCGTTCGGGAAGATGAAGCGGGCATCCTCGGCCGGGACCTCGGCCTGGAGGAGCTGTCCGTACAGGTCGAGGTTCTCGTCGACCGCACGCTGGAAGCGACCGGCAAGGTCGTCCGGCAGCTCGCCGTTCGCGATCGAGTCGGGGACCGTGTAGTTGTCGCGCTGCTCGAAGCTGACGTAGCGCTGCGACTGCTGGTCGAAGGCCGTGCCGGCCCGATGCCGGACGAGCTGATGGCTGAGGGTGCGCGTCACGCCGCTGATGGCGAACGTGAAGTTGACGTGCTCGATGGTCGACCCATGGCCGGACTCCATCACCTTGCGCACGAGGTTCTGCTGCTTCTCATCGGCCACTTCGCGGCTGACGGCCTTGTCCCAGATCCGATCAGGGACCAGCTCGGAATAGCAGGTGCGGCAGGCGGTGTAGATGATGGGGAGGTAGTACTCCTCGACGATCTCCTTGGTCGGGAAGATGAGCTTGGCCGAGAGGGCCGATGAGGTGGATGGCATGTGGCCCTCAACGTTGCCAGCAATGGGCCGGCGGAGGATACGGGGTTATCCACAGATCGTTCCCACACATTGTATGACAACGGTGGATAACCTGTCCGCGGTCAGCCGACGTCGGCGGTGACGCACCATCGCCAAATCGTGCTCGCGCGGTGGACGGTCGCCGCAGGACGACCGCCGGCATCGCCGGGTTCCACGCTCCCGAACGTCATACAAACCGCCACCGGCCCCGACACTGCGTACGCGGCTACGCCTCGTTGGCCGTCGGGGCCTCGTCGGGGTCGGACGGCGAGCCCGCACCGGCGGGCCGGTGCGCATCGAGACTCTCGGGAGGGCGGGTGGTGTCCATCACGATCCTGTCGCCCCCGCCGCGGCGCGCGTTCTCGAGCGCCTCGTCGGCGCGCGCCAACAGGCCATCTCGATCGACCTCGTCGCCGGGCCTGATGACTGCCACACCGGCGCTGACCGTGACGGCGGCCTCGACGTCACCGAGCCGCATCGGACGCTGCGCGACGCGACGGCGCAGCGCCTCGGCGAGGATCGCGGCCCCCTCCTCGTCGGTGTGCGGGAGGACGGCCAGGAAGCCGTCGCTGCCCGAACGGCCAAGGGAGTCGGCCGCGCGGACCCGAAGCCGCACCCTGAGGGCAACCTCGCGAAGGACCGCGTCGCCGAGGGCGATGCCGAACTGCCCGTTGAGCTGCGCGAAACCATCCACGTCGAGGAGCACGACGGCCGCGCCGTGCTGGTAGCGCCGGGTCTCGGCGATCTCAAGGTCGAGGCGGGCGATGATCGCCGTTCGGCTCGCCACGCCCGTGAGCGGATCGACCGTGGCAGCCCGCACGAGCTCGGAACGTTGCAGGTCCACCGTGCGCCGCGCCTGGAGCAGCTCCTCGATCGTCGCCCGCAGCTCCCGTCCGAGGCGGTCGGCGTCGCGTGAGGCCCGCGGATCGTGCAGCACCACGGTCACGCCGCTCGCGTCGGGGTGGAGCACCACTTCGAGGCCCGCGGCGGTCATGGGTGCGTGGCGTGCGTCTCCCGTGATGGGCAGCTGGGACAGGGAGACGCCAAGCAGATCCTCCAGGTGCGACCCCGCGGATGCCTGGTCGAGCACGAGCATGCCTGCCGCAGCCCGGTTCCAGCTGCGCAGCTGGAGGCGACCGTCGAACTGGAGCACGCCATCGGAGATCCGGTGGGCCAGGACAGGAAGCGACCAGGGATCGGCCGGGGTGACGGGGGCGGCGCCCGCCGGACCGAGCATCGACCGGGCCGTCATCAGCGAGGCGCCAAGCAGCGCGACGAGGCCGAGCGCGAGGTCCGCGTCCTGGCCGCGAGCCAGCCACAGCGAGACCGCACCTACGGCGGTCAGGACCGCGACGACCGCCATCCAGAGCCGTGCGG
>JACCWY010000297.1 GCA_013697395.1 Chloroflexota bacterium
GCAACCGTATGTCGGTCATAGGAAGTTGGCTGTAGGAGCTTCCTCCCATCGACCCGGCCGAGTAGGGCTCGACAGAGGCCCGGTTACAGCAGGAGATTCGGCCATTTACGCACGAATTCTCACGCTCAGAGCACAGCGGATAGGGTTGGGTGACTTAAAAGTCCCCTGCTCTAACCGCTGAGCTAACGGCCCGCGTTTCGTGCTCAGTGTATCGGTCCTCCCGGCAGGTTCTCCGCCGATGACCCTCATCGTTCGTTCGTCGCCGCCGAAGGATTGCGCTAGGTGAACAGGCGCCTCCCGGCCTCCTGCCGTACCGCCACGCCGCGGATGTCGGAGTCGAGCAGCGGCACCACCGCGCGCACGTCGCCCAGACCCTCTCGATCGAGGCGGCATCGAAGATGGAGAGGAGCCGATTCCAGTGATCCGCCCGTGCGCGCCAGAGCACGGGTTGTCACCTTCTCGATTGTCATCGGCGCTGCCCGATCCACAGGCCACGGCCCATCAGGCCATTGCTGTCGTGCTCGACGGAGAGGCGGGCGGCCTCGATGGCTGATCGGTACTCGTCATCGGTGAACAGGCCCAGCGTGTGGGTCTCGGTCAGGTGCTCGACGCGGCCGGGGCGGGCGACGAGATAGTGGAAGTCCATGACGGATCGGTTGCCCTCGACGCGGCTCCCGTTCATGCGGACCGCCTGCAGGCGGGGGCGCTCGACCGGGATCAGGCGTCCGATGCGAGTGGGATCGAATGTGGATGGCGCGAACCATGGCTCGACCAGGAGGACGCCGGAAGGGGTGAGGTGCTGGGCCATCGACTCGACCGCGCGGGCCAGGCCATCTATCGTCTCGACGTAGCCGATGCTGCTGAACAGGCAGGTGACGACGTCGAACTCGCGACCGAGGTCGAACTCACGCATGTCTGCCTCGTGAAGGTGCACCCCGGGGAGGCGGCCGGCCGCAATGCGGAGGAGACCGGGGTCGATGTCGAGGCCCTCCACCTCGTACCACTCGCGCAGGTGCTCGAGATGCGAGCCCGTGCCGCAGGCGACGTCCAGCACGGTCCGTGCGCCCGGATTGCGAGCCGTCACGATGTCGCGGATCTTCTCGGACTCCGCGCGGTAGCTCTTCCAGTCGTAGAACAGGTCGTACAGCTCGGCACTCTTGTCGAACATGCGCCCATGCTACTTGCGGACGGCGAGGGGTCGGAACGCCGCGATCGGTCTCGGAACTCACCCGCGCGCGCCACGACCCAGCGTCAGTAGGGCACCGACGCAACAAATCAGCGCCCGTGACGCATCGGTCATGAGCGTCGTGAACCAATGGGCCGCGCCGCCATGGTTATGCAGAGGGAGGATCCGGATGCTTGAAGGGCTGTCGAGCGACGTGGCTCGTCATCGTCTGCGCGACGACGCTGTTGGCACGACATTGCGAGCATCTGCCGTGGCGTTGCCGTTCGTGGGACTGGCGATTCTGGTCGGACTTCTGTCCGTGCTGCTCGGTCCGGCGTCGTAGTCAACTGGCGTGCGATCGCCAAGGAATCGCTGCTATCATCCGCCCAGCGCCACCGAGGCAGTAGCGATACGAACAGTGGGCCACTGAATCGGTAGGCTCCGGCACTCGACGGCTGCGCCGTGCTACGCGTGCCCGACGGAAACATGCACGCTGGTGGCACATGCGAGTCCTCCTGGTTGGAGTCGGCACGGTCGGCGAGGCGATCGCGCGCCTCTCCGCCGAGCACGACTGGTGCGAGTTCATGGTGCTGGCCGATTACGACGACGCCCGTGCCCGGACGCTGGCCGACGCGCTGGGTGGGGCCCCTCGGTTTCCCGCGACCGGCATCGACGCCCGCGATGCATCGGCCATCACCGAGCTCGCTCGAGCGCACAACGTCGACCTCGTCATGAACGCGGTCGACCCGCAGCTGGTGATGCCGATCTTCACCGGCGCCCTCGAGGCCGACGCGAACTACATGGACATGGCCATGAGCCTGTCGAAGCCGGACTCGGATCTGCCATTCGAGACTCCCGGCGTCAAGCTCGGCGACGAGCAGTTCGCCATGGCGGCCGAGTGGGAGTCGCGCGGCCGCCTGGCGCTGGTCGGGATGGGCATGGACCCCGGCCTCACCGACGTCTTCGCCGCCCACGCGGCGAAGCATGCGTTCGACGAGATCCACGAGGTGCACGTCCGCGACGGCGGCGATCTCGAGATCCCCGGCTTCGCCTTCGCACCCGTCTTCAGCATCTGGACCACGATCGAGGAGTGCCTGAACCCGCCCGTCGTGTGGGAAGACGGGGCGTGGCACACGACCCAGCCGTTCAGCGCCTCCGAGGCGTTCCCGTTCCCGGAGGGCATCGGCCCGGTCGAGTGCGTCAACGTCGAGCACGAGGAGGTGCTGCTCGTCCCGCGCTGGCTCTCGCCACGGCGGGTCACCTTCAAGTACGCCCTCGGGGCCGACTTCATCGACAAGCTGAAGACGATCCATGCGCTCGGCATGGACCGGACCGATCGCGTGCTCGTGAAGGGTGTCGAGATCGCCCCGCGCGACGTTCTCGCCGCCATCACCCCCGACCCGATCAGCCTCGGCGACAGCTTCCGTGGCCGCGCCGTCGTGGGCACCTGGGTGCTCGGGCTCAAGGACGGCAAGCCGCGCGAGACCTTCTCCTACCAGATGGCCGACGCGGAGGACATCTGGCGCCGATACCGCCTCCAGGTGGTCGGCTGGCAGACGGGACTGAACCCCGTGGTCGCCATGGAGCTGCTCGCGACCGGCGCCTGGTCCGGTGCCGGCGTCCTCGGCCCAGAGGCGTTCGATCCGGATCCGTACCTGGCGCTCCTCGACCGGGACGGCATTCACCACGCCATGGTCGACATGGAGCCGGGTGCGCATCGGCCAACCTGATCTCGGCGCGACCTCCCGCCGGGCGGGGCGCAACGGCCAATCAGTGGCCGGTCTTGCGCGCCTCGGGCAGGAACGGCGGGTTCCGCCCTCCTTGCGTGGGTGCCGCTCCCACCCCACGGAAATTTGGCCACTCATAGGCCGTTGTGCCCGCCCCACGGGAATCGGGTCCGTCGACGTGCGGGACGTCAAGGGACACAATGAGCCTCCAAACCCAGGAGGCAGATGAGAGATGAAGGTGGACGAGATGCTGCGAGGCGCGCGGGACGCCATGACGGCGAGGACCGTGTTCGCCGAGCCGATCGAGCGCAATGGCATGCTCATCATCCCCGCCGCGAAGGTGCGCGGTGGCGGCGGAGGCGGCGGCGACAGCGAGGACAATGCGGGAGGGGGCTTCGGCCTGGCGGCCTCGCCGGCGGGCGCCTACATCGTGCGCGACGGCAAGGTCAGCTGGGAGCCGGCCATCGACGTGAACCGCATGGTGCTGGGCGGCCAGATCGTGGCGATCGTGCTCCTCCTGGTCCTGCGCTCGATCCTCAAGAATCGGCGCTGACGACGAAATCGTTTGACCGATTCCCGACCCCCGCCTACCATGGGACGTCGCGGGGTGGAGCAGTGGTAGCTCGTCGGGCTCATAACCCGAAGGTCGGCGGTTCGAATCCGTCCCCCGCAACCAATCATCTGAGCGTGATACGACCCCAGGAAGGAACCCTGGGGTCTTTTCATGTCCGCCGGTTGGTAACGGTTTGGTAACGGGCGTCGGGTTGCGACGTCCTAGAACTCGTGGTTAGGACGGCGAAGAGAACCACGGCCGGGACGGCGCAAGCGATTCTGAGGGCGCTCGCCCCTCCAGCCTCGAGGCCGCACAGGCAGAACCTCGCGAGCGCCCCTCGTCGGCTGCCACGGCCGTTGCGTGTCTCCCGTCCCCGACGACAGCCAGACCTCCAGCGACCTCCTGGCGAAAAGAATGCGCCTGCCAACACGCACGCTCGGAATCTCCCCGGCGGCGGCGGCCTGGTAGACACTGTTGCGCGCGATGCCCAGCAGCTTGGCCACCTGACGGACAGTCAGGATCTCGCCGTAGTTGTCCAGGCGGTTCATGGCCAGGTGTCGGACGGCTGCCGGCGGCGGCCAGGGCCAAGCGGCAGTCGGACGCCTGGTGGGGCGAAGCGGAAGTCGTTCGCAGCGCGCGCCAGCGCGACCTCCGGCCGATCGGGAGTGAAGGCCCGCGTCATCGGAATTATCGTCCCGACGATAGCTTTGTTATTTTCGCCCGCCGCCTCACGTAGGCGGCGAAGAGTGGCAACGCGAAGTCGTACATGGCGCGCGTCGGCCGGTAGACGAGTCCGCGATCGATGAGGCGACGCAGCCCGACCGGCACGTTGACCGGCTCGTGGAGCTGGGCCTGGAGTCGCGTTAGGCTGACCCGGCCGCCCGCGCGCGCCATGGCTGTCAGCAGCAGCTGCTCGGTGGGTGGGGCGGCCTCGAAGCGGTCCTCGAAGAAGGCCAGATCCAGCTCATGCAGGAGCGCCGACTCGACCCTCTGGAAGTCGGCGAGCTCGATGTGCTCCAAGCCGATCCGGCTGCAAGTGAAGGCTGCGAAGAATTGAAGGAAGTACGGATAGCCCGCCGTCTGCTCCACGATCTCGCCGATTAGCGACAGCCCGAAGCTGCGCCCGGTGCCCGCCAGCGGAATGGCCAGCGCCTCGCCGGCGGCGTCGAGCTCGAGGTT
>JACCWY010000335.1 GCA_013697395.1 Chloroflexota bacterium
GGGCTGACCCATATCGGCCAGAGCCCCGGTGGGGTGCCCATCTGCTTGAGTGTCGCCCGCGGGACGGTTCGGCGCGCCGGACGTGACCTGATAGGAGCGTGGAGCCTTTGAACGGAACCCGCACGCATGGTTGTCCGCCCGGCGCGCGCATCGAGTCTAGCGCCGTGATGGAGGAGCGACCATGGCCAGCATCGGCATCGACACCCACAAGGCCAGCCTGGCGGTCAGCGCGGTCGACGAGCTCGGCCGCCAGCTGGCGGCCCGCACCTTCGGCAACGACCCACGCGGGCACGCCGCGCTGCTGAGCTGGGTCCAGCGCCAGCCCGCGCCGCGGCGGATCGGCATCGAGGGCGCCGGCAGTTTCGGCGCGGCGCTGGCCGAAGTGCTGGTCACGACCGGCGAGACGGTGGTCGAGGTGCCGGCCCAGTTCACCGACCGCGAGCGGCGCTCGCTGCTGCAGCGCGGCAAGAGCGACCCGGGTGACGCGCTGGCCATCGCCCGCCTCACCGCTCGGGAGCCGCGCCTGCCGGCCCTGCGCCGGCCGGGGATCATCGCCGATCTGAAGCTGCTGGTCGGCGCACGGGAGCAGTTCATGGCCGAGCGCACGCGGCTGGTCAACCAGCTGCATGCCGACCTGCTGGTGCTGGCACCGGGGTATGGGGCACGCCTGCCCAACCTCACCGCCGACCGTCACCAGGCCGCCGCCGCCCGTCTGCTCGCTAGGCGCGACGGGGTGCGCGCCGAGCTGGCGCGTGGAAGGCTGCGCCGCTTGCGGCGGCTGCGTGCCGAGGCCGAGCGCCTCGAGCAGCGCATCGAGACGCTGCTGGCGGCCAGCGGCTCGTCGCTGCCGCGGCTGGCCGGGATCGGGACCCTGACCGCCGCCAAGCTGCTCGGCGAGGCGGGCAACGTCGACCGCTATCGCGGGCCGGCCTCGTTCGCCGCGGCCAGCGGCACGGCACCCGTGCCGGCCTCGTCCGGGCAACGCCAGCGACACCGACTCAACCGTGGCGGCAACCGCCAGCTCAACCGCGCGCTGCACACCATGGCCCTCGTGCAGACGCGCTGGGATCCGCGCGCCCAGGCCTATCTGGAGCGGCGCGTCAGCGAGGGCAAGAGCCGGCTCGAGGCCATCCGCGCCCTCAAGTGGTATCTGGCACGAGTCGTGTATCGGACCATGCTGGCTGACGCGCGCCGCAGCGAGGTGGACGCTTGACAAGATAGGAGCTCAAGCAGAGGGCCTTGCGTGGCGGTTCTTGGTCCGGTGTGGGGCGCATCGGCCAATCAGTGGCTGTTAGTCCCAAGGGCGAACCAACGGGCGGGTCAGAGCGTGACGATTCCGTCGCGACCCGGGTCACGGCCGGCGGCGAGATCGGCGAGCAGGCGGCGGGAGTCGAGGTCGAACGAGCTCAGCAGCGCCGCACGCGCAGACGCGAGGGCCGTGCGGTTCGCGTGCGTGCCGGCGATGACGAGGACCAGGCGCGTCGCGCTGATGTCTCGGGCCTTGAGCTGCGCGGCGCGAACTTGGGCCTGGAGGTCCGCGAGGCGGGTGATGACCTCCACCGCGATCCGAGCCTGGCCGGAGGTGAGCAGGACGTCGACGGCGCGGAGGTCGCCGGCCAGCGGAATCGGTGCCTCGAGGGTGACCTTCCACGGGCGGCCCACCCGCGCCACGAACGCCGCGACGTACCGGGACTGAGCGGCGTCCCGCATGCCGCCTCCCACCGGGTAGAGCTTGACCGAGAGCCTGAGCCCGACGGCCGCGGCATGGCTTGCGAGCTTCTGGCCGGTCAGCCGCCTGGATCGGCCGAGCTCGCGGCGCGAGATCTCGGAGCCTGACACGCCGATCGCGGCGCCGATCTGGGTCTGGGTGACGCCCAGGGCGTGGCGACCGGTGCGCAGCTGGTCGCCGATCTCCTGTGCCGTTCGGTGCCAGACGCGACGGGCCTCGTCGAGCGACCTCGTGCGAGTGGGCATCCGTCCGATGATGCGCGGTCGACGATTACCGGGCGCGTATCAGCGGCTTAGCTCGCTGGTGGGCGTATCGGCCGGGCAGTGGCCGAATTGATTCGCGGGTGGGAGGAACGGCCAGGCAGAGGGGTCTGCGTGGCGGTTCTTGGTCCGCAGCGGGGCGAATCGGCCAATCAGTGGCGGTTAGTCCCAGGGGAACCAAAGGGGCGTCGGAGAACGCGGGAGGTCAGGCGCTTGGCGTTTGGGCGCGGGACTCGCTCCGGACGACAGTCGCGGTCGGCGTCGGCGCCGATG
>JACCWY010000358.1 GCA_013697395.1 Chloroflexota bacterium
AGCTGGCTGCTGGCGGCATGCGCCGCGGCGTTCGCCGCGATGGCGCCCGGCAGGAACCCATCGGTCAGGTCACCCGAGGGTGCACGTGTGCTGGGTGGTGCCGTGATGAAGGTGCTGGACAGCATGCCCGCGATGGCGACCGCTGCGACGAAGGTTGCCAGCATCGCGGCGAGACCGCGGCGGGCGCTGGTTGACCCTTCGACGGGGACGATCGTTCCGGCCGCGCTGCTGAAGAAGTGAGTCATCGGTCTCTCCTTGGTCTGCTCGGGCTCCCGGGCGGGTGGGCCTCTGCCCATCAGGCGTGAGATACCGATGCACGGCGGTGCAGTTCCAAGGAACACCCGTGACTGAACGAATGTCGGATCGACGGGACGGCAGGGCTCCGGATCGCGACCGACCGCAGCGTATGCTTCGAGCGCCAGCGGCTCGCGCCCCCAGCATCGCGGGTGGACGCTGGCCGCGCGCAGGACGCTCGAATTGGTGACTGACAAGACGGAAGTCCAGCAGGCGATCGGCACGCCGTTCGTCGGGCGAGACCGCGAGCTCGAGGAGCTCCATCGTGGGCTCCGGGACACTGTGGCCGGGCGCGGCAGCCTGGTGCTGATCGGCGGTGAGCCTGGAATCGGAAAGAGCCGTCTCGCCGATCAGCTCGTGTCCCGCGCACGCGACGAGGACCTGCGGGTCCTGATCGGCCGGTGCTGGGACGGGGCCGGCGCGCCGGCTTACTGGCCATGGGTGCAGGCGCTGAGGATGCTCGTGCGCGGCCTTGGCGACGACGAGCTCCGGCGACTGCTGGGGACGGGCGCCGGGGACGTCGCACAGATCGTGCCGGAGCTGCGCGAGCGCCTCCCGGAGCTGCCGGCGGCCGCGGCCATCGAGTCCGAGTCCGCGCGCTTCCAGCTCTTCGACTCCACGGCGGCGTTCCTGCGCCGCGCGGGGGAAGCGGGACCGCTGGTGATCGTGATCGACGACCTGCATGCGGCGGACACCCCGTCGATGCTGCTCCTGCGCTTCCTGGGGAGTCAGCTCAATGACGCCGCGCTCATGGTCGTCTGCACCTACCGGGACGCCGAGCTGACGGTGGATGCCCCCCTGACCCATGCCGTGGACGAGATCGCCCGCCAGCCGACGACCCGCATGCTGATCCTGTCGGGCCTTGATGAAGCACCCGTCGCTCGCTTCATCCAGGCCGCCGCTGGCGTCACGCCGGGACCGCGGCTGGCTGCCGCGCTCACGCGCGAGACAGGGGGGAACCCGCTCTTCCTGGGTGAGGCGGTCCGCCTCCTCGCGGCCGAGGGCCGGCTCGACGAGGTCGCGGCGGCGCAGGCGCTGCATCTGCCCGTTCCCCGTGGCATCCGAGACGTCATCGCGCGAAGGATGGGCCTCCTCGGCGAGGAGACGGTCGGCGACCTCGTGCACGCGGCCGCCATCGGCCCGGAATTCAGCGCGGAGGTTCTCCGGCGGGTCGAAGACCTGCCGTCCGACGAGCTGCTCGACCGACTGGGCGAGGCCGCCCGTGCGGGGCTCATCGTGGCGGTAGCGGGAGCGCTGAGCCGGTATCGGTTCTCGCACGACCTCATTCGCGAGACGCTCTACGACGGATTGCCGGTCGGCCGCAGGGCACGGCTGCACCGGCGAATCGGCGACACGCTCGAGGCGATGCACGGAGCGGCGCCGGACGCATTCCTCGCCGAGCTCGCTCATCACTTCTTCGAAGCCTGCCGCGGCGGTGATGCCGGCGCGGACGGTGCCCGCACGGTCGCCGACCTGGCAGTCGGCTACGCAAGGGACGCCGGCGACCAGGCCCTTCGATCGCTCGCCTACGAGGAGGCGTCGCGGCACTACCGGATGGCGCTGACGGTCCTCGAAGACCATGCCTCCGAGGAGCTCGACTCACGCATCGAGCTGCTCCTGCGGCTCGGTGACGCGGAGGCCCGGGGTGGCGACCTTCCCGCGTCGCGCGAGACGTTTCTCATCGCAGTCGATCTCGCTCGGCGCACCGGCGGCGCGGAGGCACTGGCCCGAGCGGCCCTCGGCTACGGTGGGCGCTTTTTCTGGGCGCGCGTCGGGAACGATCCGCACCTGATCCCGATGCTGCAGGACGCACTCGTGATGCTCGGCGGAACGGACGACCGCCTTCGCGTGCGCCTGCTGACGCGCCTGGCCTGCGCATGGCGGAGCGACCGCGAGCGGCAGCAGCAGCGAATCGCATTGAGCCAGCAGGCTGTCGACATGGCGAGGGGCCTCGAGGACCCAGCGACGCTGGGCTACGCCCTGGTCGGGTACTTCTGGGCCGCATGGCTTCCCGACAACGCGGACGAGCGGCTGACCGTGGCGAACGAGATGCTCGCCGTGGCGGAGGCCGCCGGAGACATTGAGCGAGCCATCGACGCGCATCTCATGCTCTTCCTCGTTTTCATGGACCTTGGTCGGATGGCCGAGGCGCGAGCCCGCATGGAGGCGGTTCTGAAGCTGGCTCGTGAACTCCGCCAGCCCGCGCAGCTGTGGCTCACCTGGGCAAATCGCACGGTGTTCGCCCTCCTCGACGGTGACTACGCGCTCGCCGAGGAGACGATTGCCCAGGAGGCCGAGCAGGGGCACCCCACGACCCCGGTCCACGACGACATCTCGGCGGTGCGGATGCATCGGTTCCTCCTTCGGCGGGAGCAGGGCCGAGGTGCCGAGGAGGAGGCGAACGTGCGCGCCTCCGTCGAGGAGTTTCCGTGGTATCCGCTGCACCGAAGCGCTCTGGCGTGCCTCCTGCTCGACGCCGGCCGGACCGAGGAAGCTCGCACGATCTTCGACGCGATGGCCGCCGACGAGTTCAGGGTGCATTACCCCGACTGCGAGTGGCTGCTCGGAATCGCCCTCGCGAGCGAGGCGTGCGCTTTGCTCGGCGACGCATCGGCGGCCGAGATTCTCTACGCGCAGCTCCTGCCCTTCGCCGGTGGCCATGCCATCGGTCACACCGAGGGCAGCGTGGGGTCCGCGGACCGCTATCTCGGGCTGCTCGCGGCAACGATGGGCAGAGTGGCCGCCGCCGAGCGTCACCTGGCCGACGGGATCACGGGAAATGAGCGGCTCGCGGCGTGGCCGTGGGCAGCCCATACCCAGCACGACCTCGCTCGGCTGCTCCGCCTCCGCGCCGGCCCCGGCGACGCGGACCGCGCGGATGGGCTCGATCGCGCCGCCCTTGCAACCGCGCAGCGCCTCGGAATGACCGCGCTCCAGGTGTCGATCGGCGACGCGACGGACCCGAACGCGGATCAGCCGATCAGGGAGGCCTGGTCGACCGCCACGTTCCGTCGCGAGGGGGAGTACTGGACGATCCGCTTCGGTGGCGCTCCGTTCCGCGTGAGGGACATGAAGGGCATGCGGCACCTCGCCCGGCTGCTGGCCGAACCGGGCCGAGAGCTCCACGCCCTCGACCTCGCAGCGGCCGAGCGACCGAACAGTCCCGGCAGCGGCCCCGCGGTGGAGGGGCTGGCGACCGATCCGTTCGCCGACGCGGGACCGGTCATCGACCACGAGGCGCGGGAGGAGTACCGCCGCAGGCTCACCGAGCTCCGCGAGGAGCTCGACGAGGCGACCGCGTGGAACGACCCCGAGCGCGCGGCACGGGCGACCTCGGAGATCGACGCCCTCACCCACGAGCTCGCCGCAGCGGTCGGCCTCGGCGGGCGCGACCGCGTTGCGTCGTCCCCGGCGGAGCGCGCTCGTCTGAGCGTGACACGCGCGATCCGGGCTGCCCTGGCTCGCATCGGCGAGCAGAGCACGGCTCTTGGCAGCCACCTCGACGCAACGATTCGCACGGGCACGTTCTGCTCGTACGTCCCGGATCCGCGGGCACCCATCAGCTGGGAGCTCTAGGGAGCGCCAGCACCGGCCGACCGGCTACCATGTGGGCAGCACACAGCACCCTCCTCACCCAGCCTGTGTGACCAGCCTGTGACCACCATTTGACCAAGATCAAGTTCGGGACCGATGGCTGGCGCGCCGCCATTGCCGAGGACTACACGTTCCACAACGTACGCCGCTGCGCGCGCGGCGTCGCGGAGCACCTGCAGCAGACAGGCGCCGCCGGGCGTGGCGTCGTCGTCTGCCACGACCGACGCTTCGGCTCGGAGCACTTCGCGCGGGCCTGTGTCGAGGTGCTGGCGGCGCACGACATTCGCTCGTTCACGCCGCCCGACTACGTGCCGACCCAGGTCGGCAGCTTCTTCACCCGGGAGCTGGGCGCCGGCGCCGGGATCGTGATCACGGCCAGCCACAACCCGTGGACCGATAACGGCTTCAAGGTGAAGGCCGACAGCGGCGGCGCCGCGGCGCCCGAGATGCTCGCGGCGATGGAAGCGACGATGGACACCCACGCGGAGGACGAGCTGCCGCCTCGACGCGACTACGACGACGCGGTCGGCGCCGGCCTGGTGGAGGAGTTCGACCCCTATCCGCGGTTCCGCGAGCAGCTGGTGAGCATCGTCGACATCGAGCGGATCCGCGCGGCGGAGAAGCGGGTGCTGGTCGAGGCGCTCTACGGCTCGGGGTCGGGCTGGATGACGCGGCTGCTCGGCGGCGGCCGGCTGACCGTGCGTGAGCTGCATCCCGAGCGCAACCCGTTCTTCGGCGGCGTGAATCCCGAGCCGATCCGCCCCAACGTGGACGAGTGGCTGGAGGAGATCCCGCGCTGGGGCGCGGACATCGGCATTGCGTTCGACGGAGATGCCGACCGTGTCGGCATGGCCACCGAGGAGGGCATCTTCGTCAACCAGCTGCAGGTCTACGGCCTGCTGTATTGGTACCTGCTCGACGTGCGCGGGCAGATCGGGCCGGCCGTCTACACCGTCACGACCACCTCCATGGCCAAGCGCCTGGCCGAGATCTACGGCACGCAGGCGCACGAGACCGGGGTCGGCTTCAAGTACGTCGGGCCGAAGATGACCGAGACGAGCGCGGTGATCGGCGGGGAGGAGTCCGGCGGCTTCGGCTTCGGGATGCACATCCCCGAGCGCGACGGCATCGCGTCCGGCCTCTTCCTGCTCGACCTGTGGCTGACGAAGGCGAAGAAGGCCTCCGCGGTGCTGGCCGAGCTCCAGGCGCTCGCCGGACCGAGCCACTACAACAGGATCGACATCCGCTTCGCGCGCGACGGCTACGACGCGGTCAAGACCGATACGCTGGCGCGGCTGGCCGAGGAGGCACCGACCGAGCTGAGCGGCCAGGAGGTCGTCGAGCGCAAGGCGCTCGAGACGAAGGACGGCTTCAAGTTCTACCGCGCCGACGGATCCTGGCTGCTCATCCGCTTCAGCGGCACCGAGGCGCTGCTGCGCGTCTATGTCGAGGCGCGCTCGCCCGAGGATGTCGATGCGCTCCTGGAAGAGGGGAGGAAGATCGCCGCCGCCGGCCGCTGATGGATGCACGCGACTACTTCGGCTACAAGAATCCCGACGAGGAGCCAGGGGGGCCCGATCCGGTGGAGGCCGGGGATGACGACACGCCGCCGCTCTTCGAGGACGCCGTCACCCTCGACGATCCGGCCGCCCGGAAGCGGATCGATCCCGACGACATGCTCGGGCGGGTGACCGAGCTGCCGGGTCAGCTTGCCCAGGCCCGACGGGTTGTGGCACCGGTCACCCTGGACCGACGGTACACCGA
>JACCWY010000378.1 GCA_013697395.1 Chloroflexota bacterium
CCGCCGCCGGCGCGACGGTCGCCAAGGCGTATTCGCCGAATGCGACCTGGGCCAACGTCAAGGCGGCCGTGAACGGCGCCAGCGTCATCGTGTACTTCGGTCACGGTAACGGGTTCCCGAATCCGTACGGTGCGAACGAGCTCACCGATCGCACGAACGGCTGGGGTCTCAACACCTCGACCACCAACGGTGACGCGGACAGCTGGTCGGCTGGGACGCTCGTCTACTGTGGGGAGCGTGTCCTCCTCGGAACCCTGACCAGCAGCGACGACGCCGCCCGTCGGACCTGGTGCGGCGGCACCGCCAACGACGGCCTGTCACCGGCGCCCGGCTTCACGATGGTGTACGCGCAGGCCCATTACGCCCCGGGCTTCGGAGAGCGATACACCCAGTCGACACCGCTCCCGACCCTGTCCGAGGCGCAGCAGCGAGTGCGCAACTACTCGATGCCGATCCTGCGGCTCGGCGGAACGTACCTCGCCACGGCCTATGGCGATGCCGATGAGATCGTGGGTCGCGTCCTCAATCAGCCCAACACCACCTACGGCGCGATCTTCGCCGCCGGCGACGGCTACAGTCCCTCGACGCTCACCGATTCCGCGCACGAGGACGTGGCCGGCGCCCGCGTGTGGGTGCAGCGCACCACCATCAGCGGATTCCACTTCGGCCAGCCCGACTACTGGTACGCATTCGCCGGCGACCCGAACCGAACGCCGGGCGGCGGACCGACGACCGGACCGGAGATGCAGCGCCTGTCCGGCGGCGACCGATACGCCACGGCCGCGGCCGTCAGCGCCGCGAGCTTCGTGCCCGGCGTCGCGGTGGCCTACGTCGCAACGGGGGCCAACTTCCCCGACGCGCTGGCGGCCGGTGCCGCCGCTGCTGAGCGAGGCGGGCCCGTCCTCCTCGTCACAGGCTCGAACGTGCCGGCATCGACCGCGGCTGAGCTCGCCCGCCTGCGACCCGGCACGATCAAGGTCGTCGGCGGTCCGAGCGTCGTCTCCGACGGCGTGCTCGACACCCTGCGCGGCTATGCCACGAGCGGCGTCGCCCAACGCCTCGCCGGCGCCAACCGGTACGCGACCGCGGCTGCCGTCAGCGCCGACACCTTCGCGCCGAATGGGGCCGTGGCATACGTCGCCACCGGGGCCAACTTCCCCGATGCGCTCGCCGGCGTGCCGGCGGCCGGCCTGGCCGGCGCCCCCATCCTGCTGACCGCGCCCGACGGCATTCCCGGCGATACGGCCGCCGAGCTGTCGCGCCTGCGGCCGGGCAGGATCGTCGTGCTCGGTGGCCCCGGGGTCGTCTCCGACGGCGTCGCTGCCGGCCTGGCCGGCTACGCCGTCAGCGGGAACGTGCAGCGCCTGGCCGGTGCCGACCGCTACTCGACATCGGTCGCCGTATCGACCGGATCGTTCGCGACCAGCGACACCGTCTTCATCGCGACCGGAACCAACTTCCCGGACGCGCTCGGCGGGGGGCCGGTCGCGGGGATCGTTCCGGGGCCGCTCCTGCTCGTCCCGGGCGGCACGCTGCCCGCGTCGGTGGCCGGTGAGCTTCTGCGGCTCGACCCCGGGCGTGTCGTCGTGCTCGGTGGCCCCAGCGTCGTCTCGGAGGCCGTCGTGAACGAGATCCGCTGGCTCCTCAGCGACTAGCCGCGAGGCGAGGTCGGCCCGCATCACCCAGAGGTACCATTGGGCGGTCGCTGACGGACCGGTAGGGTCCGGTGAGGTCGGCCCAGCTCGCGGCCGCCCCCGTCCCGCACAGGATCCCGCATGCCATTGAACCGCCGCCTCAGCGCTTCCACCGTTCTCCTCGTTGCCTGTGCGCTCCTGGCACAGCCGGCTCCCGCCGCGGCGACCGACCCGACGCTCGGCGAGGCGGTGACGCTGCCCGACGGCACCGTCCTGCCGCCGATGCCGCCGGAGCTGATCGGCCCGTCGATCCAATCCGAGATGGCCGACGAGCACGGCGGCCTCGGCACGGAGTCGGCGGGCACGGGCGATATCTCGATCCAGGGTGGCGCCGTCGACGGGCTGGTTGCCGAGCGGGCCGACCCGCTCGTCGTCGCCGAGGTGGCCGCGGCCGGGCCGGGCGGGCCGCTGCCGAACGGCCTCACCCACGAGGTTCTCGGCTTCCTGCCCTACTGGAAGCTCGACGCCACCACCCGCGCCGCGTTGCGGTACGACCTCCTCTCGACGATCGCCTACTTCGGCATCAGCGCCCAGTCCGACGGGCGCCTGATCCGCGGAACCAGCACCGGCTGGACCGGGTGGACCTCGGCGGGCATGACCGCGGTCATGAACACGGCGCACGCTCGCGGCGTGCGGGTGGTGCCGACGGTCACGTTCATGTCGTGGAGCGGTGATTACACCGCCCTCACGGCGCTGCTCAACACCCCGGCCAACCGTGCCCGCCTGGTGGGCGAGATCACCTCCATCATCCGCGACCGCGGCGCAGACGGGGTGAACGTCGACTTCGAGCCCGTGCCCGCGAGCCTGCGCGGCCAGTTCACGACCTTCGTCCGCGAGCTCAAGATGGGTCTCGTCAATGCCGGCGTCGGCTCGTACCTCACCGTTTCGACCATGGCCGGCGCGGCCGCGTGGTCGACCGGATACGACGTCGTCGGGCTCACGGCTCCGGGAGCGGCCGACGCGCTCATGGTGATGGCCTACGACTTCCACTACGCCGGCTCCGCGCGCGCGGGTGGCCCGGCGCCGATCGACAGCGACTACATCTACGCCTCGGCGGACGCCATGCGCGATCACCTGGCCCGCGTGCCGGGCGGGAAGCTCATCTGGGGCGTGCCGTACTACGGCCGCGCATGGAACACGACGAGCGCCACACAGAACGCGACCGTTCGCCCGCCGGCGCAGTCCGTCGCCTTCAGCTACTACTGGACCGACGCGGGCGCACCGGCCGGCGGCAGGGTCCTGGCCGAGCGCTTCGGGCGCCGATGGGATGCGACGGGGCAGGTGCCATGGTTCACCTTCTGGGACGCCGGCAGCAACGGTCATCGGCAGGGCTACTACGACGATCCGGCCTCCCTGCGCGTCAAGTACGACCGCGTGATCCTCAACGGTGTGGCCGGAGTGGGCATCTGGCACCTGGGCATGGACACAGGCGTTCCCGAGCTCTGGAACCTGCTCGAGGATCGATTCGTCAAGCGCCAGGTGCGCTTCGCCGGAGCCGACCGATACGCCACGGCGGCACAGGTGAGCGCGGCAACGTACGCGCCCGGCGTCCCGGTCGCGTACGTGGCGAC
>JACCWY010000424.1 GCA_013697395.1 Chloroflexota bacterium
AAGCGATATCGAAGGGTCCGATCACGATGATCGCCAGCGCGAGGTACGCCGCGAACGCGAGGGCGCGCGGAACGAAACGCGCAAGGAAGGCGACCGGTGAAATTGGTGCGGCGGAACGAAAGCGAGCGTCCGTCCCGGGCGCGGTCTCCAGAATGGCGATCAGCAGCGTGATCTTGCGGCGAAAGTTCGACGCGGGTCTGAAGACACGCGTGTAGGTGTCGACGACCCGCGCGGTGAACTTGCCCCGGCAAGCGAGCGCTACGAGCCAACCGGCTGGGTCGTCTTCAGCGGCTAGCCGGCTCCCGAGCCGCGCATGGCCGTCGACATACTTGGCGACGACGTAGGGTTCGGGCTCCTGATTCAGGAGATAACGACAGAACGTCGCGCATTCGCGGGCGATCGGTTCCACGGTCGTCGTCGAGTCCCCGGTGCGGGCGGCACCGTGCACCATTTCACCGACCTGCAATTGAGAGGCGAATCATTTCGTCCAGGCTTCGCATGCCGGGCCGATTACGCGCGAGCAGGGCGTTCGGCTCTGCTACGCCGTTCTCATAAAAGGAACGGAGCTGCCCGGCCGAGACTGGAAGGATCGGGGCGGCGAAACGTTCCAGCCCACGAAGGAAGGGAAGAAACGGATGGGCGAGCAGGTGGACCACTCGGGCATCCCGACCGGCATACTGGCGATGGATGCGTCGCAGGAGCGCCTCCACTGTGATCTCCTGCGGGCCGCCGAGTTCGTACGTCCCGTCCCAGAACCGCTCTTCCTGCAGAACCGATAAGAGGCTGCCGGCCATGTCATCCACGTAGATGGGCTGCATCATGGCACGTCCCGGACCCGGGAGCGGGATCACCGGCAGCCGCGCCAGTGCGCTCAGGCCCTCCCAAGCCCCGCCGCCCCGCCCGGCGATGAGCGTGGGCCGGAGGATCACATGCGTCAGCCCGCTCTTCCTCACCGCGTCCTCGGCCGCCCGCTTGGAAGCCGCGTAGGCGTAATCCGAGGTGTTGCGGAACTTGACCGCGATCGTGCTAACGTAGAGAAACCGGCTCACGCCGTACTGCGCGCACTGCTCGAGAAGGTGCTGTGTACCGCGGAGGTTCACCCGGAAATGCTCGGCCGGCGAGGCTCTCCCGGTTGTTGCCGCCAGATGCACGACGGCCCAGGCGGAGGCCAGCCGCTCACCGTACACGTTCGACGAGAAGATATCGCCGCCGATGAAGGTCACGCGAGACGAGCCGAGTTCGGCGGGGGTAGGTCGGGGAGAGCGGGTCAAGCAGTGGATTTCCGGAAAGCATTCGGGCGGGGCCATTTCCAGCAGCCGACGGCCGAGGAAACCCGAGCCGCCTGTCATGAACAACGACCCTTTCACGACGCAACGGAACCCCGTTCCGCCTTCCGACGCCAGCGCCCCCAACTCTCCTTCCAGAAGAGTGTCCGCAGGCGGAACGCTCCCTTCACGTCCTCCCACCCTGTGCGCAGGATCTTCACTCGGCTGTCGTCGTCCTCTATCCAGGTGATCGTTACATCCTTGATTCGATACCCGCGCCGCTCGGCCAGCACGAGCAGCTCGGTGTCGAAGAACCAGGAATCGTCGACGATCTGCGGTAACAGCTCCGCGACAGCGCGCCGGCTGATCGCCTTGAACCCGCACTGGGCGTCGGAGAAGGAGGTTCGCAGCAATGCCTTGACGAATAGGTTGTATCCGCGGGAGATGATCTCCCGCTTCAGACTGCGGGCGGTGAGCGAGCCCTTCATGAGCCGGGATCCCGTCGCTATGTCGTATCCTTCGTCCCGGATCGCTGACAGGAGCCTTGGGAGAGCTTCCAGGTCGGTAGACAGATCGACGTCCGTATAGCACACGATGTCGGTTGCGCACTGGGTCCAGGCGAAACGCAACGCCCCCCCTCGGCCGGGTTTGCCGAGGCGGAAGGCATCGGCCTCCGGATAGCGAACGCTCAGCTCCTGTGCAACGGCGTCTGTCCCATCCGTGGATCCGTTGTCGACAATGGCCACGCGCCACGTCCATTCCGCCTGACGCAACAGGAACTCCCGCACCTGGGCCACGGACTTCGCCAGGACATGGACTTCGTTGAGCACGGGGATCACCACCGTCACGGACGTCGCGATGGCGGTACAGGATCCGAGTGCTGATTCTCCTCCTGCCGAGGATCGACGCGCAGGCCGGGTCACCCCTTCGTTGGCGATGCGGTCGACCCGTCCCCGGGGACCCCTTCGTACGTGGCGCCCTCGACCGCGCAGCCACAATCGCCCGCGGAAGCCGAGCGAGCCCCAAGCCTCGAGTGTTCCCGGCCGACGGAAGTAGTAGGTGTCCAAGCGGGGCAGTAGGAACGGCGAGTCGTCGGGCCGGAGCGGTCGCAGCTCGGCGGTCAGGGCACCGGCGTAATGGGCACGGACGAGCTCCACGCAACTTGAGTTCGAACGGCCATAGGGGTAGCAGAAATAGTTCGGTCGCATGCCGATCGCTTCGCGGATCCGGGCAGCCGACTCCACGACCTCGAACTGCAGTGCGGCCGGCCCCAACCGATCGAGCCGCGTGTGTGTCCGACCGTGCGATCCTATCGAAACCCCCTCCTCTGCCAGACGCACAAGAGCGTCCCAGTCGAGGAGCCGCTGCGGCGGAACGAGGAACTCCCCATCCAGCGAGTCGCTCGTACCCCCCACGCGCCCGGCTACCACGAAGACGGTCGCCGGCAGGCCACGCTCCCGCAACAGGGGCCAGGCTACGGTCCGGAAGTTGTCGAAGCCGTCGTCGAAGGTGAGGGCGACCGCGTCTGCCTCCGCGGGAAGCGTCAACAGCTCTTCGAGTGTGGTCACTCGCACGGCTCCGGAGGCGAGCCACTCGACATGCGCCCGGAAGCGGTCCGGATCCAACGATATGACCGAGCCCGACGTATCGAGCGAGTGGTAGGTGAGAATCGCCCGCATGCCGACTCACATTGCGGCCAGAGTACGGCTCTGGCAGTGGGCGACGACGTCGGCCACGATTTTTTCGAGCGAAGTGGTGGGCCGGTAACCGATCGTCCTCTCCAGCTTCCGAAGATCTGGCACGCGGCGCTTCATGTCCTCGAAGCCTTCCGCGTAGGCTTCCTCGTACGGGATATGGGTGATCGGGGAGTCGCTCTTCGCTTCCTGACGCACCATCTCGGCCAGCTCGTTGATCGTGACCTCGCGGTCCGATCCGACGTTGAAGACGTTGTTCACTGCGGCTGGCTCCCGGATCAGCCTCGCGAGCGCCTCGACAACGTCCTGCACGTGCGCGAAGCAGCGACTCTGCTCGCCGGTGCCGAATACCGTGATCGGCTCGCCTGTCAGTGCCTGCCGGGCCAGGTTTGGCAGCACCATCCCGTAGCGTCCCGTCTGACGTGGCCCGACCGTGTTGAACAAGCGCGTCACGACAACCGGTACTCCCTTCTCGCGGGCGTAGGCCAGTGCGAGCCATTCGTCCAATGCCTTGGAGCAGGCGTAGGCCCAACGCGAATGCTGGGTGGCGCCCAGAGTCAGGTCGTCATCCTCGCAGAACGGCACCTTGGCGCTCTTGCCGTAGACCTCCGAGGTCGACGCCAGCAGGATCGGCTTTCGCTTCCGTGCGACGGCTCTCAGGACGACTTCGGTCCCGTGCACGTTGGTCTCGATCGTGTGAACCGGGCGCTCGACGATGAGCCGGACGCCGACCGCCGCCGCCAGGTGCACGGTGACATCGCAGCGGTCAACGAGTTCGGCGACCAGCGGCGCGTCCATGACCGAACCAATGCGATAGTGGTAGCGAGGGTGCGAGGTCAGCTCCTCGATATTCTCCATCGCGCCTGTGGATAGATCGTCGAGGGCAAAGACCTCGGTATTGTCGCCAAGGAGTCGCTCGGCGAGATGGGACC
>JACCWY010000467.1 GCA_013697395.1 Chloroflexota bacterium
CCAATCGCGTGACCGCATAACTGCGATGTTTTCGCTCGGCCTCCCACGCTCGGAGCACAGCGCTTAGGCGGAAACGCTTGACATGCAAGAGGTCACTGGTTCGAGTCCAGTGTCGCCCACCAACCACCCATTTCACGCTCCAACTGACCGTATAAGTGCTTCAAGGCAGGCGAATGCACGGTCAGCGGGGACAGCAGCGCCGGCCCGGGCCGGTGGCGCGGCCGCCTGCTCGCGTCGAACGGACGCCACCCTGGCCGGATAGTCCTCGTCGCTCAGGCGCCCGTCCGCATGCGCCAAGGCTAGCTCGCGTTGCGACGCTCCAGTCGCCGAGCATCGATATCACTAACCGGCATTGTCGGCGAGGCGAGAGCCGTGGTGACCGGGCGATGGTCGCGTCGTCGAGCGAGATGCTCGCAAGCTGGTTGCTGATGGGCTCTTCCCAAACCCGCGCAGCCCGGCGAGCCTTCGCGCCCCACGCCGCGGAGGGCTCGGGGTAATGGCGCTGGCGGGCTCCGCTTCCGGTGAAGCCGTCGGAGCGGACGTATCGGCCACAGACGCAGTCAGCACCCCGCCCAGTACATCGACGGTCTTGGGCCTGTGCATGCCCTCGCCACGTTCCCTGCTCGATCTGACTGTCTGCACCTGCTCCCACAGGGCATCCCTGACCGGAGGATTCAAGCGCCAGGCGCCTCTAGCTCTTGGATCAGATGCGAGCGCCGGCCGCGGCGCATCCAGCCATTGAAATCGGGTTGCGGAGCACCTCCTTGATCGCAGTCTCGGCGATCCCCGACTCCGCTGCGAGGTCGCCTGGGAGGCCGGACCACCTCGCCGTCATTGCCGGTCATGGCGCGCCTGGCCGCGACCTGACATCCACGTCCATCGTAGACTTCCCAGCGGTGCCCGGTAAAAATTGACACGTCAGCGACGTGCGCGTATGCAGGAGGTAGGGCATGGACGAAGCCACGGCCAGAGCGATGATCGCTGATCATTTCGCCACCGCCGCCAGCGATCAGGTCGCATCCGCCGAGATCTATGCGGATGACGCAGCCTTGGAGTTTCCGCAGGGGCTCGAGCGAATCCGGGGCAAGGCCAACATCATCGGCTTCCGGTCCGCCTATCCAGCCGGGCTGGAGTTCTCGATGCATCGGACCATCGGATGCGGCAACCTGTGGGTGAATGAGTACCGGCTGCGGTACGACGGCGGGAGTGTGTTCAACATCGTCGGCATCATGGACTTCGCCAAGGGCAAGGTCGTCCGCGAGCGCATCTACTTTGCCGAGCCATGGGAGCCGCCGGCCTGGCGCGCACAGTGGGTGGAGCCGATGGAAACAGAAGCGCCGTTCGACGGGAATAGCGGATGAGCGCGTCCACCGCTCGTGCCGTCTTCGAGCGCTACCTCATCGCCGTTAACGGCCGTGATGCCGACGCGGTGGACGACGTCCTGCACCCCGATTTCGAGGACCTGTACCCGCAGACCGGGGAGCTCACGCGAGGCGCCGACAATCTCAAGCAGATCATCAACAATTACCCGGGTGGGTATGAGGGTGAAGGCCTCGGGGAGGTCTTCGGCGCCGAGGACCGGTGGGTCGGAACCCCGATGTTCACGATGCTGCGCATCGAGGGCACGGGCGACGTGTTCACCGCCGTCCAGAAGGGACGCTATCCCGACGGTACCGACTGGTACATCGTCGTCATCGCGCAGATCAAGGACGGCAGGGTGTGGAGGGTGCAGAGCTTCTGGGCCCCGACCCTGGAGCCGCCGGCGTGGCGATCCGAGTTCGTGGAGATCGTTGAGCGCCCGTGAGCCGATAGCGCCGGCGGGGGTGTGGATCAATAGAACGTCCGTACGAACGGCGCAGCTACGCGATATCCTCACCTGCGGCGGACTCCCACTCGTCTCGGGCGTGAATCGGTACAAGGACCGACTACGCGTGCCTCAGCCCTCTCGAGCTGGCGGAGCTGTTGATCGTTCGCGGCGACCGTGTGGCGGCGGCCGGGGAGGCGAGGGCCGCGCGCGCCGCGTTTGCCTCCCTCGGCGCGGCCCACGAGTCAGCGCGCGCGGGCCGCCTGGAAGCCGAGATCCAGGGAGGCCGCGATCCGTCCGGCGTGCCGCTCAGCGATCGGGAGGTGGACGTCCTTCGCCTGGTGGCGGCGGGGCGCTCCAACGAGGAGATCGCCGGGGACTTGGTGCTCTCGATCCGCACGGTCGAGCGGCACATCTCGAACATCTACTCGAAGATCGGCGCGTCCGGACGCACCGCCCGCGTGGCGGCGAGCGGCTACGCGCACAGGCACGGCCTCACGTAGCTCTCCCGCGCCGACTGCGTGTCGAGATCGGCCGCAGTTGGGTGTCCACACCGATGCGTGCCCGCTGGCCCCGACCGTAGCCTGCGATCGGGTTCGCCGGAAGCCGGTCCGCCGGCACCGGCGGGCCTATCGATCCGGCCACACGGACCAGGAAAGGGGCAGCGAATGGCCACCACCGAGGGCCACCAGGGGCTGACGCAGGTCGACGGATTTCCGTTCCCCGTGTACGCGAGCGACGGGGCCGGCGACCGCGCCGCCGCGGCCGCGACGCAGGCGCGCGAGGCGCGCGACTGGCTGGTCGGACGGCTGGAGGGCACGGGCGAGTTCACCCTGTTCGTGGTGGGGCCGAACGACTGGGAGCAGGTGGCGGAGGTCCCGATCTACGGCATGCCGCATTCGTGGGTCGACAAGGTGGTCATGGGAAACGAGCCCGCGCCGTTCTGGGCGGGGGTCCGGGACCTGCTGTGGCCCGACCTCAGCGAGGCGACGCGGGACCGGCTTCGATCGACGTACGGGGACCCGGCCGACATCTCACCGTTCGCCGACCTGGTGGTGGTCCACGAGATCGTCCACCTGTTCCATCACGTCGACGCGACGTCGGGCGCGACGGACTTCCCGTCGCTGTGGCTGAGCGAGCTGTTCGCCAACCTCGGGACGTACGGCTACCTGGCTGAGAACGAGCCTGGCGCGCTGCCGACGCTGATGACGATCGCCGAGGCGTCCGCGGAGGTGGACGTCGCGCGGCTGCCCGTCCATGCGCTCGCGGACATGGAGCGCGCGTTCGAGCACGAGAACGGGGCGGAGGTCTACGGCTGGTACCAGCTGCGGCTGATCACGTGGGCCGAGCGGATCTGGAACGCCGGCGGTCCGGGTGTCCTCCGGGCGTTCTCCGACGAGATGCGCTCGCCGGAGATGCCGGCCTCCGAGATCGAGGCGGCCCTGAGCCGGGTCCACCCGGCGGCGGCGCAGATCCTGGGCGACTGGCCGGCCTGATCGCCCCGCGCTGGCGGGCTCCGAGGTACCAGAGGTCGCCCTCGAACTCGAAGCCCCACTCGTCGCGCTTGTCGAGGAGCCAAGCCAGGAACTCCTTGCGCTTGCGCTCGTAGTCGTCGGCGTCGCCGAAGCCGGTCAGGACCGCGACCTCCTCGCCTGCCTGTCTTGGCTATCGTCCCATACCGGCTGTGCTTCGTCCGCGTGCCGTGCCCGGGCGGCAAAAGGCGCTCCTTGGTCGTTTCTCCCGTCGGTGACGGAATCCTTGATGGGCAGGGGAGAATGTTCCGTCGAGATGGCAACCGAGGATTCCGCACGCATTGTCGTCGGCCGCGAGGTCGAGCGTGCTGAAGCTGCGGCCTTTCTGGAACGCTGCGCGCGAGGCTTTGGGGCCCTCTTCCTTGTTGGAGAGCCCGGGATTGGCAAGACTGCCATCTGGCTGGAGCTCCTGAAGCTCGCTCCGCCACGGACCATCCTCGTCCACCGCGCCAGCCAGGCGGAGGCGAGGCACTCCTTCACCGGCCTGTCGGATCTGCTCGGCGAATCCAACGCCGGTGACCTGCCGCGCGCGGATCTCGTCACCCAGGCGATCGCCATGCTTGTGGCGCCGCGTCGTCACGCGATCGAGGCGGCGCTCCTGCTCCGCGAGGCCGACGCCGAAATGACCGATGCCAGGCGCGTTGGCCTGGCCTTGCTCGACCTGCTCCCAACGAGCCAGGAATCGACGGCCAGACGGGCTTATGACGCCCGCTCTGGCCCTCGTCCGATGGGTCGTCAGGTGCGGGGACGTCGCCGGGCGCGTGTCATCGCGCCTTGGCTCCGGTTTCGGGCCAGAGTCGTCGCACACTCCGAGCAGTGGCGCTGGACAGGCG
>JACCWY010000494.1 GCA_013697395.1 Chloroflexota bacterium
TGTCGGCATCGGCCGACATCAGCAGCTCCATCTGGATGAAGCGAAGGTCGCGGGCCAGCTCCTGCCCATCGCGCGGCAACGGGCGGCCCCGGCCGCTGCCGGCATCCTCGGTCTCGGCGGTGAGCTCGGCCAGGCGCTGGGCGCCGCTTGCCGCGAACTCGAGCATGACCCGCTCGTTGCCGATGACGAGCGTGTAGACGAGCAGCTGCTCGCTGGTCGTGTCGAACTGGAGGTAGTCGAACGAGTCGAGGTTGAGGCAGATGGCGAGTGGCGTGAAGTACGAGGCCACGTCCGGATGGTCGACCACGATGCGCTCGACCCAGCCCGTCCCGCTCGACTCGACCTTCGAGCCGCGGTGGTACGTGTAGCTCACCGTCTGCTTCAGCAGCGGGCGCAGGATGTTGTAGATGTCGCTCTTGTCGGTGACGACCCCGGTGTTGATGTAGAGCTTGGCTCGTGCCTCGGGCATCGGGCTGGCCTCGCTGCGGTCGTGCGCGAGTCTAGCACCGGGCGTGCGCCCGGCGGTGCGGCGCCGACCGGCTGCTACGATACGCCGCGTGAAGCTGCTGGCGGCCGACATCGGTAACACGAACGTCACCATCGGCCTCTTCGAAGACGACCGGTTGGCACGCTCGTGGCGGGCCATCACCCGGGCGGATGCCACGCCCGACGAGGTGGCGGCGATGCTCACCGGGCTGCTTGCCCTCGACGCACATCGGCTCGACGAGCTCGACGCCGTCGCGCTTGCGAGCGTCGTCCCGCCCCTGACCGAGACCTGGGAACGCCTCATCACCGAGCGGATCGGGCTCGAGCCGGCGATCGTGGACGCAGCCTCGCTCGAAGGCATCCTCTCCATCGAGATCGACCGTCCGTCCGAGGCCGGCGCCGACCGCCTGGCGAACGCGCTCGCCGCGCGCGTCGAATTCGGCGGGCCGGCCATCGTCGTCGACCTCGGCACGAGCACCAACTTCGATCTCGTCGCCGCTGACGGCGCCTATATCGGCGGGGCCATCGCGCCCGGCATGGGCCTCAGCCTCGAGGCACTCGTGGGTCGGGCCAGCAAGCTGCCCCGCATCGAGCTGCGTCGACCACCCAGCGCCATCGGCGCAAACACGATCCACGCGATGCAGTCCGGCGTCGTCCTCGGCTACATCGGGCTGGTCAGCGGCCTCCTCACCGCTCTGCGCAGCGAGCTGGTCGAGCGCAGCCCGGCCGGCAGCCGCGTCACGGTGGTTGCCACCGGCGGCCACGTCCACCAGCCCTGGATCCACGAGGTTCCGGGAATCGACGCTTTCGAGGCCGATCTCACGCTGCGGGGCATCCGGTATGCGTGGCAGGCCCAGCGCGAGCTCGAGCAGCGCACTCCGACCGCCCGGAGCGCTGAGGCATGACCGAGGGCCTCGGCGCCCTCGCCGGGCGGCGCATCGTCGTCGGCGTCTCGGGCAGCATCGCCGCCTACAAGGCGGTGACGCTGGTCCGCATGCTCGCCGAGCGCGGCGCCGTGGTCGACGTGGCCATGACCGCGGCCGCCGGCCGGTTCGTCGGACGGCTGACGTTCGAGAGCCTCACCCATCGACCGGTCCTCGATGACGTCTTCGAGCTGGACGCCGACCAGCAGATCGCGCACATCGAGCTGGCCGAGGCGGCCGACGCGATCGTCCTTGCGCCGGCAACCGCCAACCTGCTCGGTGAGCTCGCGTCCGGGCTGGTCGGCGATGCGGTCACCGCCATCGCCTGTGCCAGCCGCGCACCGGTGATCGTGGCGCCGGCAATGGACGCCGGCATGTGGACGCACCCGGCCACGCAGCGCAACGTCGCCACGCTTCGCGAGTTCGGCTACCTCATCGTCGAGCCGGAGGTCGGCGAGCTGGCATCCGGGCTGACCGGGATCGGCCGGCTCGCCGAGCCGGCGAGCATCATCGAGGCGGTCGAGCGCCTCTTCGCGCGAGCCGGCGACCTCGAGGGGCTGCATGTCGTGGTGAGCGCCGGGGGCACGCGCGAGCCGCTGGACCCGGTCCGCTTCATCGGCAACCGGTCGTCCGGCAAGATGGGCGCGGCGTTGGCCGAGGCCGCACGCGACCGTGGCGCCGCCGTCACCCTGATCGCGGGCTCCATGAGCGTCAGTCCGCCGCGTGGCGTCACCGTCGTCGACGCGACCACGGCTCAGGCAATGCGCGAGGCGGTGCTGCGGGCCGCCCCGAACGCCGACATCCTGGTCATGGCCGCCGCGGTCGCCGACTTCGCCCCGGCCCGCGCCAGCCAGCACAAGATCAAGCGTTCGGGGGAGAATCTCCAGATCGAGCTGGTGCCGAACCCGGACATCGTGGCCGAGGTGGGCGAGATGCCCGACGACGTGCGGCCGTTCATCATCGGCTTCGCCGCCGAGTCCGACGACCTCGAGGCAAACGCGGCGGCCAAGCTGCGCGACAAGGGCCTGGACCTGATCGTCGGCAACGTGGTGGGCGGCCCCTTCGACGCCATCGGCTCGGACGAGAACAAGGTCACCGTGTTCGCCGCCGAGGGAGCCATCACCGACTGGCCGATGCTGCCGAAGCGGCAGGTCGCGGAGCGGCTGTGGGACCTCATCGGCGATCGCTACGGCCAGATGCGTCCGCAGGCCGACGCAACCGCCCCATCCGGTCGACGTCGCCGCCGGCAGTGATCGTCGTCCGTCGGACCGGGGAGCTGCACGACGCGATCCTCGCCCGCCGGGTCGCCGGCGACAGCGTCGGCTTCGTGCCGACGATGGGGATGCTGCACGACGGCCAGCTGTCCCTCGTGCGCCGCGCGCGCAGCGAGAACGGCTGCGTCGTGGTCTCGACGTTCGCCAACCCGGGCTCCTTCACCTCGCTCGACGAGCCATCCCCGGGCGGTGTGCGCGATCAGGCCCGCGACCTGGCCCTCTTCGAGCACGCCCAGGCGGACATCTGCTTCGTGCCCGAGGTCGGCGCGCTCTACCCGCCCGACGACACGACCCGCGTGTCGGTCGAGGGCCTCACCCGGCAGCTCGAGGGCGCCTCGCGGCCGGGGCACCTCGACGGCCTGACGACCGTGATGCTCAAGCTCGTCAACCTCGTCGGGCCGGCGCGCCTCTACCTCGGCCAGCGCCACGCGCAGCAGGTCGTCATCGTGCGTCGCATGCTGCGCGACCTGTTCCTCAATGTGGACCTCGTCATCTGCCCGACCATCCGCGAGGACGATGGCCTCGCCCTCTCGAGCGCCAACGCCCAGCTCGGGATCGAGGAGCGCCATGCGGCGGCCTGCCTGTACCAGGCGCTCACCGCCGCCAATGAGGCGTACGGCGGCGGCGAGCGATCGGCCGAGGTCCTGCGCTGGCGCATGACCGACGTGCTCTCGCGCGAGCCGAAGGCCCGCATCGACTACGTCAGCGTGGCCGATGCCTCGAGCCTGGCCGAGCTCCAGCGCGTCACCGGACCGGCGCTGGCGCTCATCGCGGTGGGCATCGGCCGGACGAGGCTGACCGACAACATGCCCCTCGCCTGGGATGTGGCCTGAGTCGCAGCCCTGGGCCGCGGCGAGGGCCCCAAAAAGTACTAGTGCCGCCGGACGCGCCCACCGTATGATTCGGCCAGTCACCGCGACGGCGGCCGCCCACGGCCGATCAGCGTCGCGCGTGCCTGGGAGGCCGGCGGGTGCCCACGTCCGGCCTCCCCCCGCGTCTCCTTCAGGCGCGCCAGGAGCCGATCGACGTCGATCGCACCACCCACCAGGTCGATGATCGTGGCGATCTTCTCTGTGTCCGAGGCGTGCGTCTTGACCAGGACCTCGTCGAC
>JACCWY010000513.1 GCA_013697395.1 Chloroflexota bacterium
ATCCGCGGTGCCACACTCGTTCGGGCCGATGCGCTGGCCCGCACTCTGTTGGCCCCGGCTAACGGAGGGCCGACCCGAGGCTCGCGGGTCCATTCACCGATGGCGATCCGTGCCGGCTCTCACCATCCCGGCTCGCTCGAACGGCCGCTCCATCGGGTACTCGTCCCGGTCGAAGCCGTGTTCGGTTGGAGCGGCATGCTAGGCGCGCCATGCGCCATCGGTCAACCGAGGAAGCGGCCGACGGCCAGGTATGAGCCGATGGCGAGCAGCACGACGACGCCGGCATACACGGCGGCGCGCAGCGGACGGGGCATCGCGCCCATCAACCGCTCCCCGGTCGGGGTGCGCCACATCCCGCCGAGCGTCTCCACGCCGGTTGGCGGCAGCAGGAAGCCCAGGATGGCGCCGACGATGAGCCCGCCGAGATGGCCGGTCCAGCTGATGCCCGGCACCACGAACGTGAAGATGAGCAGGAAGACGAGGTAGCTGCCGATGCCGGCCATCATGCGTCGCGCCTCGCCGCCCAGCACCGCGTGATGCCTGCGAGAGACGACGAAGAGGAGGCCGACCAGCCCGAAGATCGCCCCGGACGCGCCCGCGGCGAACTGCCCCGGGTCGACCAGGATGGTCAGGACGCTGCCGCCGGCGGCGCACAGCAGGTAGATCGCGGCGAACTCGACCCGGCCGTACATCCGCTCGGCGATCTGGCCGTACAGGTAGAGGACGTACATGTTGAAGGCGAGATGCAGCGGGCCGAGGTGGAAGAACGCGCTCGTCAGGATCCGCCACCACTCGCCCCGAGCGACCGCGATCGCGTTGATCAGGTTCTGCTCGGCGAGCGGTCCGGTGACGCCGCCGAAGAGGCCACCACTGAGGGTCGCGCCCCCGGTCAGCGCGACGTCGACCAGGAAGAGCCCGACGCAGATGGCGATGATCCCGTAGGTCACGTAGCCGGTGAAGGTCGCGTACGCGCCCCGGGCGCGGTTGAACTGGCGCCTGGCCGCGAAGTCGTGCCCCGTCTCCTTGAGGAGCCATGCGATGCGATTGGCGATGGGACCGCGCTCGCCGGGCGGCGCCCTTCGATCGGCCTCGCGGTACGAGGTGATCGCATCCTCGATGTCGCCGCTGCGGACCTGCTGCTCCGCGGCGCTCCGCCAGCCGAGCCATGCCGTCGAGCCACCGGCGGCCGCCGCCTCCTTCCAGGCGGTCAGCGCACCCTCCTCGTCGTCGGTGCGGTAGCGCGCGCTCCCGATCAGCAGCCACGCCTCGCCGGATACCTCGCAGTCCTGGTGCCGGGTCAACGGCTCCAGGGCCCGGATTGCGGCTTCGGGGTCGCCGCCGTCGAGCAGGCGGCGTCCCTCGTCGAGGGATGGTGGCAGTTCGTGGTTCATGCGCCGCGATTATGCGGCACACGGAACGACCGCCGAGAATTGGCACCTCGGCGGTCGTTCACAAGGCCCCCTGGCAGGAGGCGCACCCGGACGAGCCGGGAGCATCTGATGGGATTGGCTACTTGGCGCGGCGCAGGAAATCGAGCACGTCGTCGTACCGGAATCGGCGGTCCCCGCGCTTGCAGACCCTGAAGAACGGGATCTCGCCGCGGTCGCCGAGTCGCTTGACGGTGTTCACGTGCAGGTGCAGCAAGTCGGCCACCTCGGCCGCCGTCAGCAGCTTCCCGACCTCATTCGTCATCATCACTTTGTTACCTGGACCCTCGTGTATGGGCACTTGGTCGCGGGCCTTGCACCGGGCAGGTGCGGTCAGTTCGGCTCGTGTCCGGATAGTAAGGTTGCGGTGCCCTAACCAGCCCGCTACGTTCGGCGGTGGCCAGGAGTACTTTCGTTCGCATGTCCCCGCCATCAGTCCCCAACGACGTCAGGCGTCTGCTCACCGAGCGCTCGGAGGCGCGCGCTGCCCGCGACTGGCAACGTGCCGATGAGCTGCGCGCCCGGATCGCGGCGCTCGGGTGGGAGGTCCAGGACGGACCGGGACGGTCGAGCGCGCGTCCGCTGCTGCCGGCGGTCGCCGCGCCGACGGGATACGCGGATCCATCGGACCTTGCCTCGCTGCTGGATGAGCCGCCCGCGGTGGCCGCCTCCGTCCAGCTCGTGGCTGAGGATCACGCGGACGACTTCAGCCGCACCGTGCTCGGCCTCGCCTCGCACCGGCCCGCGGTCGACTGGGAGCTTGTGGTGGTGGCCAACGCGCCCACCTTCGAGCTCGAGCCGCTGACCGAGGCCGCCGGCCTCCCCATCTCGCCGGTCGTTCTGCGAACGACCGAGCGCCTCGGCTGGGCGGACGCCCGAACGCTCGGGATGCGCCGATCACGAGGCGAGGCGACCGTGCTCCTGGACACCTCTGTCGAGCCCATCGCCGAGTTCCTTGCTCCGTTGCTCGCCGCGTTCGACGACCCCAGCGTCGGGATCGCCGGCGGCTGGGGCGTGACGAGCGGTGATGGTCGCAGCTTCGAGGAGGCAGCCCCCGGCGAGGTCGACGCCATCGAGGGATACTGCCTCGCCGTGCGCCGCGAGGCGCTCCGAGCCGTCGGCGGCTTCGACCGTCGATTCCGCTATTACCGCAACGCGGATCTCGACTTCAGCTTCGCCATCCGCGATGCGGGCTGGCGCGCGGTGCGAACGCAGCCGCTGCCGCTGGTGCGTCACGAGCACCGCGGTTGGACGTCACTGCCGGACGCAGAGCGTGATCGGCTCAGCCGGCGAAACTTCTATCGGTTCCTGGAGCACTGGGGCGATCGGCCCGACCTGCTCCTGCGCCGCCCGGACCGATGATGCGGCCGGTCAGCCGGGTGGCCGGTGGGCCTCGAGGCAGGTGCAGCCGTTCGCGCCGACGATCGCGGCGTGCGCCGTCCGTGCCGGCAGCACGAGCCCGTGACCGGCGGTGAGCTCGACCGGGTCGGCATCCGGGCCGACGAAGAAGGTGATCGAGCCCTCGGCGCAGATCAGGAGCTTCGTCGTTGCGTGATCGTGCTGGGCGTAGCGGTCGCCGGGGCCGTTCCTCCACGCGGACGGCTCGACGCCGGCGGCGCGCAGCCGCGCTCGCGCCGCGTCGACCCCGACCTCCCCGGCGCGATCGTCGGGGAACGGCTGGATCTGCGGCCTCACTCGGCCATCAGGGCGGCCCGCTGCAGGACCACGTCGCCCTCCATGCGGCTGACGCTGATGAGCCGATCCAGCGGGAGCAGCCAGGGGCGGACCTCGGTGCCGTAGACGTCATTCGGATCGTCCGAGCCGATCAACGGGCCGAGCGCCGTCTCCACTGCGTCTCGCGTCCCGGCCAGGTCGAGCCAGGTGACCGCGGCGTTCTCCGCGCCACCCAGGTCGGCGACTGCGTCCGCGTAGCGCGGCTGTGACGCCAGCGAGTCCGACGCATCGAGCTCCAGGACCCGGCGAACGAAGGCGTCGCCGATTCCGATGAGGGCGCGATCATCGGTCACCGCGTACTCGACAACGACTCCACCGGATGTGGGCAGCATCATCTCCAGCGGGGCGTCCCAGCGAATCGTCGTGACCGTCACGCCGGCGACATCCTCCTCGTCGAACGTGATCCCGCTCTGCGGATCGAGCGCCCCGAGCGACGCGAACGAGCCGAGCTGCGCCAGGCGCCGTTGCGCCGCGTCCATGTCGATCGGTACCAGCACCAGGCCGCCGTACGGCACAAGCCCGTCGAACCCGACGGCGACGGCCCCGTCGCCGATCCAGCTCACGAGCTCTTCGAGCTCGGCACCCAGCGCGGCCTCCACGGTCTCGAGCTCCTCCGTGCCGCCCGGCGCCGTGGCGACGGCCGACTTGAGCGGCTCGATGACGGCCGCCAGTGCGGCGCCGAGGTTGCCTCCCTCGCTGTAGTAGAGCGTGTCACCCGGCACCTCGTCGGCCAGGCCGCGATCGGCGTTGACGAGCGCGAATGGCCCGGTGGGCGGATCGCTGGCGGAGTCCAGGGACAGCCGGTCGCCGGCTGCGGAAACGGCCATCGCCCCGCGCAACGGCTGGTGCTCCATGAGCGACTCGAAGGCCGCCACCATCTCGGGCGCCTGCTCCCCGGCGCCGGCGAGGGACTGCGCCATGAGCTCGGTCATGTCGTACGACATGAACGCCAGCCAGTCGTCGGGCAGCGCGTCGGTCAGCCGGGTGATCTCGGCCATCTCGGCGAGCGTGCCGGTGCCGGCGGCGTGCGTGTCGAGAGCCGCCCGGACCCCATCCGCCTCGGACCCGACGACGAGCTGGTCGTCGGTCAGCGCGTAGGCGCCCCCATCCGGCTGGTCACTCGCGCGGATCGTGAAGCCGAGATGCTGTGACTCGACGAAGGTCGGCGCATCGTCGCCCGCCACCGCGAGGAGGCGCGCGATGGCATCCTCGGCGGCCGCCGCGTCGCTCACCCCGAGGAGCATCACGAACGGAGGAACGGGCGGAGCCGCCATGGGGTCGGGCGGAACGTCCATCAGCCCCGGAGGAAGGTCGGTCACGGCAACAGCCAGGCGACCGTCGAACCAGGGCGCGACGTCGCGGGCCCAGCTGACGTCGAGCCCCTCCCCGACGAGCAGCTCGTCGAGGCGCTCCGTCATCTGTGCGAAGAGAGGGCGCTCGAGGTCGACGCCCTCGATTGGCGGGAACCGGGCGAGCAGGTCGCGCAGCGCCGCATCCTGGGCGGCCGAGGGCTCGAGGCGCACCTCGAGGTAGATCGGCGCATCGGCTGGAACATAGGCGGCACCGCCACCAACGGCCACGTTTTGCGGCGTGAGCAGGAATCCACTCGCTGCGATCCCGATGCCGACGGCGAGGACGGCCACGAGGCCGATGACAGCGATCCGCCAGGCGGAGATCCCGGCGGCAGGTCGGATGGTGACGGACACGGCGATATGGCTCCCCTCGAGGTCCGGCGCTCGGTAGCCGGACGTGAGGCAAGCCTACCGCGCAACGCGTCGATACCGATACCCCCATCGGGCCAGGCGCGACCCCACCATCGCCAGCGCTGATCCGCTGGCGCCAACGGATTCGGGGGGCGGACGACGCTGCCGGCCTGCGCTAGAGTCCGACCGATGCCACCGACGGGGATCGCCGCCGGCGTCCTCTCCGCCCTTTCGTTCGGCGCCGGCGACTTCGCCGGCGCATTCGCCGCGCGTCGTGCCGGCGCACTCGTCGTGGTGGCCGGCACCCATGCCATCGGCCTGATGGCACTCCTCGTCGCCGCACTGATCGTCCGGCCTCCGCTTCCCGACGCCGGCGCCATCCTGTTCGGAGTGGGCGCCGGCGTGGCCGGGATGATCGGCCTCGCCGCCCTCTATCGGGGCATGTCGCTCGGCAGCATGGGCATCGTCACCTCACTCAGCGGAGCCGGGTCGCTCGCCATTCCCCTCGTCGCAGGTTCGGTCCTCGGAGCAACGATCAGCTGGGTTCAGCTCCTTGGGGTTGCCTGTGCGGCCGGCGCCGCGGCGGCCGCCAGCGGAGCGTCGAGCGACGACCTCGGCCGACGGGCGTTGATCCTCGCGGTGGTCGCCGCCCTGGGCTTGGGGGCGTGGTACGTCCTCGTCGATGCGGCAGCGCGGCTGGGCGATCCGCTCTGGGCCCTCGTCTTCAGCCGAACGACGTCGGCGGCGCTGGCGACGGCCTTGGCCGTCGGTCGCGTGGAGCGCTCGCGGTTTCCCGTTCGCATCGTCGTGGCCGCGGGCCTGTTCGACGTCGCCGGCAATGGACTGTACGTCGTCGCACGCGACCTCATCCCGATCGGGCTGGCTGCCGCGCTCACCGGCCTGTACCCGATCGTGACGATGATCCTGGCCCGGGTCGTCCTCGGCGAGCGGCTGACACGGCTCGGCCAGGCCGGCGTGGCATTGGCCCTTCTCGGGATCGTGCTGATCTCCGCCGGGGCTTGATACCGCGACCGGCTGGTAAGCGGCTGGTAAGCGGCGATGGGGTCCCATGCGGACACGCGCCACGCGCGACGCCGTCGCGCGGCGGGTCGACTGGGAAGGAGAGCCCATGCTTCGCCGATGGCTTCGCAACCCACTTCTATGGTCCCCGATCGCGGCCCTCGTCGCTCAGCACGTCCTGGCCGGCGTCGTCGCCGCGGTGACTGGTGGAGGCGACTTCCCGGCGCGACGCTAAAGTCCCGGCCCGCGGCGGTAGAATGGCTCGCCCGCCCGCCAACGAACCGAGCCAGCACCACCGCATGACCTGGGACCGCGTCGACATCGTCGAGCGCCAGCTCGACCGCTATCTCGACTCCGCGCAGGCGGTAGCCACGCGGCTCGATCCCTCTGCCCCGCTGCGCGACGACGGCCAGCTCACCGCCGCGACGGCACTCGCGCTGTTCGAGGACCAGGTCGCCTCGCGTCAGCTGGACGTCGCCGCCCGTGAGCTGAAGAAGACGAACCGCAGCTTCTACACGATCAGCTCGGCGGGGCACGAGAACAACGCGGTGGTCGGGGCGCGACTGCGCGTCGACGACCCCGCCTTCCTCCACTATCGATCAGGCGGGTTCATGCTGGCCCGCGCTCGCCAGCTGCCCGGCAGCACGCCGATCATGGACACCCTTCTCGGGGTCGTCGCCTCCAGCGAGGATCCGATCAGCCAGGGCCGACACAAGGTATGGGGCAGCCGCGCGCTCTGGATCCCGCCACAGACGAGCACGATCGCGAGCCACCTCCCGAAGGCGATGGGCCTGGCCTTCAGCCTTGCGCGTGCGCATCGGCTGGGCGTGGCCAGCGGCCTCCAGCGAGACGCCGTGGTGGCCTGCTCGTTCGGCGACGCGAGTGCGAACCACGCCACGGCGCTGTCGGCCATCAACACCGCCCGCTACGCGGTCCGCCTCGGGCTGCCGATGCCACTCCTCCTCGTGTGCGAGGACAACGACACGGGCATCAGCGTGCCGACGCCGGACGGCTGGATCGCCTCGACCTTCGGCAACCAGGAGTACCTCGAGTACGTCCACGCGGATGGCGAGCTCGATGACGTGTGGGAATCGGTCGGCCGAGCCATCGAGCACGTGCGCCACCATCGCCGGCCCGCGTTCCTCCACCTGCGGACCGTGCGCCTGTGGGGGCACGGCGGCAGCGACGCCGAGCAGACGTACCGGTCCCTCGCCGACATCGGGGCAGTGGAGGCACGCGATCCCCTGTTGCGCAATGCGCTGCGCCTGGTCGGATCCGGGGCCGCCACGCCGGATGTGCTGCGTGACCTCGTGCGCGAGACGCGTGCCCGGGTCATGGCGGTGGCAGAGGAAGCGGCCCGGCGGCCGCGGCTGCAGACGACGGACGAGGTGGTGGCTCCAATGGCGCCCTACCACCCGGAGCGCATCGCAGTCCGCGCCGCCGGCCCGCTGGCGACGCGCGACGAACGGGCCGCCTCGTTCGGCGGAACCCTGCCCGAGGACGCAACCAGGCCCACCAACCGCACGCTGGCGGCGTCGGTGAACTCGGCGCTCGCCGACGAGCTGCTGCGCCGGCCGGAGCTGTTGGTCTTCGGCGAGGATGTGGGTCGCAAGGGCGGTGTCTACAACGTCACCAACGGCCTCCAGCGCCGATTCGGCCAGGCGCGCGTGTTCGACACGCTGCTCGACGAGACGAGCATCCTTGGCATCGCGCAGGGCGCTGCCCATGCGGGCCTCCTGCCGATGCCCGAGATCCAGTATCTGGCCTACGTCCACAACGCGCTGGACCAGATCAGGGGCGAGGCGGCAACGCTCCAGTTCTTCAGCTCCGGCCAGTTCCGCAACCCGATGGTCGTCCGCATCGCCGGCCTGGCCTACCAGAAAGGGTTCGGTGGGCACTTCCACAACGACAACAGCGTCGGCGCGCTGCGCGACATTCCGGGCCTCGTGCTCGCGGCCCCGGCACGCGGTGACGATGCTGCCCGCATGCTGCGGGGTGCCATCGCGATGGCGGCGGAGGACGGCCGGATCGTCGTCTTCCTGGAACCAATCGCGCTCTACCACGAAAAGGATCTGCACGCCGATGGAGACGGCGGCTGGCTGAGCGACTACCCGCCTCCACCGGCGGCCCTGCTGCCGGGCGAGGTGCGAGTCTACGACGAGTCCGAGGGGCAGGCCGACATCCTGCTCGTCAGCTACGCGAACGGCCTTCGGCTGAGCCTCCAGGCGGCACGACGCCTCGCCACCGACCACGACCTGCGGGCTCGCGTGATCGACCTGCGCTGGTTGAGTCCCCTGCCGACCGACGCGATCAGGGCTCACGCCACCGAGATCGGAACCGTCGTGGTCGTCGACGAGTGCCGCGCCACGGGCGGAGGCGTCGCCGATGCGATCGTCGCCGACCTGGCCGAGCAGCGCATCGGTCGACGGCTGAGCTCCGTCCGGGCGGTGGACTCGTTCGTGCCGCTCGGCCCTGCGACGTCCGCGGTCCTAGTCGGCGTCGACCAGATCGTTGCCGCCTCCGTGGCAGCCGTCAGCCGGCGGCGACGCCAGGCCGCTGCCGCCTCGCGCTCATGAGCCGCGCCGCGGTCGCATTCCCGGCGCGGGGCTCGTACGGCCCGGCGTCGCTC
>JACCWY010000516.1 GCA_013697395.1 Chloroflexota bacterium
AGCACCACGCCATCGCTGCGCTCGTCGCCGCCCGGGCGCTGCCGCTGGTCGAGCAACAGGTGGCCTAACATCAAGCCGCACAGGAGGCTACGCCGTCAGACTTTTCCAGCACTGCTGAGACGCGACCGGCGCCCCGTCTCGCTTCCCAGTAGCGTGATGCGATTGCAAGCCGGGTCGTCGCGTTCGTGTCCGGCTCGATCGTCGCTCGTCCGCGAACGCGGACTCCGCGAAACGGCGGGACAGTCTCGAAGATGAGGAGGACGCAGCGAGGGTCCCGGCGAAGGTGTTCCAGTTTCCGGTCGCCGGTGATTGGTTTGCCGTTCACGGACCGTCTCACCCGTTTCCGCGTTAATTCCCGATGGAGGTGATCATGTCCACGTTGGTCGTCCACGAAACGTAACAGTCCGGAGGCTGGAGCCGTGAGTGAGCTTCTGGGTATCGCTCGATTCAAGTTTCACAAGGGCAAGGTCGAGGAGTACAAACGCTTGTCCGCTCAAGCCCATGTGCACTCGAGCCGGCATTCACCATCGACTTGTCACCCCGTGACCGTTTTCGCGGACCGATCCCGCGACCTGAGCGCCCCGTCGCTGCAACCGGCGCGGCAGTCGTCGGCTACCCGAGCATCCAGATTAGGGTGGCGAGGTTGACGAGCGCCGTCCCCGCCGGCCCCAGGGTCGTCCAAGTGTCCCGCGCCACGCGTCCGACGACCGCGTCACCGAGCTGCACCAAGATCATGGCAAGCGCGATCGCGGTTAGCCAGGAAACCGACTGAACGCCCGCCGCTAGGAGGGCGACGACCACGAGTGCCCCGCTTCGGGACGTCGCATACCATGCAGTTCTCCGCCGCTCGCCCTCGGCGGTCCTGACCGCGGCGACGGAGAATCCAAGGCTCGTCACGGCGCTGGCCACGGTGACGATGGCGCACACCCAAAACGAGGGGTCCATTCGACGAGGATAGCGCCGGGTCGTGCTGACGCTGCCCCAACTGCGACAGGTAACTGCCTGTCTCGCTGGCCGGGATCGTTCTAGCGAGCCGACATGGGCCAAGCCCCTCGCGCCTAGGAGCCAGGCCGATTGGCGTATTTGAGGAACTCGATACCGTCAGGGGAATGCCCTAGCCGGGTCAGCAACAGCGCAGCCTCGGTGAATTCCTCGACCGCATGGCCGACGAGGTGTGTCAGATAGTCGGACAGCGGCAGCGGCCGCGGTAGGTCTGGTGGCTGACCCACCGGCGGCGCTGCCAGAGTATCGTCGGACAGGCTGCTCAACCAGGCTCGCATGACGCTCTCTTCTTGACGCCATCGAGCCTCAAGCGCCTCGAGGCTGGCAAAGTCGTCAGGGGCAAGCTCGACACTTGCGGCGCCGGCTTCAGGAGCATTGCTCAAGCGCTCGCGCCAGCTAGATTCCACGTCGAGCTCGTGAACCAGCGTCGCACGCAGATCGCGCGTCGCGACAGTCTCGCTCGAACGGAACTGTTCCGGCGTCAGGTTCGATGTCGCAGCGAGGATCCGGTCGCGCATCCAATAGACGTAGTCGAAGAGGCGCGCGGCTTCGGCCGTCTGCATGCGACGAGCATATCCCGCGCCGCCCGAATCGTCGCACCGGCCCGGCAGCCGCTTTAGGCTTGACCCGTCCAAGACGGAGCCGCTCGGGCGGCACGGCTGAGCACGAAACAGGGAAGCGCGGCCCCTTCCGCGGGCATCGGACTTTGGATCAGTCGCTCCACCGCAGCATCTGACTTGTCGGAGGGCGCCCGCCTCCTCATGCCGATTGATCCGCTGATTCGTACTCGCGGCCCCCACGATAGGTATGTTTGCTGCACGTCCTCGACACCTGCCGGGGGACGCCATAGCAACCGAGACCGTCTCGGGACGCGCCACTGTGAGCCCGAATTCGGCGGCATCCGGGGTCGGCTGGGGTGCAACGAACTGGGGACCTCTCCCGAGACCTCGGTGGTGCTGGTGGAGGAGGAGAACGTCCTATCTCACGTCCCGATGAGTCTCGAGGAGACAGAGTGGCATGGGGAATCCAGGCACTCTCGACCAATCGGGGCGAAGTCGATCGGAAGGGGCTGAAGCACCCTTATAGGCACCCTTATGGCGTCGCGCCATGCGAACCACCGCAACTCAAACGCGCTCAATGACCCAGACTGGAACGCATGACACGGGAATCCCGCGCATCCGGTATGCGGTACCAAATCCGCCATTTTCGGCCTGATCTGAACTCGGATCGGGCCGTTTCGCTGCCCGCCGACCGCCGTGTGGTCCCTTATTTGGTCCCTTATCTGAACCCTTATGGCCGCCGACGGGTCGAATGGCGGCGGCGCCGGACTCCTGATCGAGCCACAGCTCTGGCTCCTGCGGCGCCTCGCCGAGAGCGTCGTCCGCGGCGTCGAGCGGCGAGCGGCCGAGCAGCGCGTCGAGGCGGGCCATCGCCTCTGTCTGCATCGTCGGCAGCGCGTGGCTGTAGCGGTCGAGGGTGATGGCCACGTCCTTGTGGCCGAGCACCTCGGACACGATCTTGGGGTTCGTGCCGGCCGCCAGCTGCAGGGTGGCGAAGGTGTGGCGCAGGTCATGGAAGCGGATCGGTGGCAGCTCGGCCTGCCGCAGGAGCGGCCCGAACTCGCGGGTGGTGACGTGGCGGCCCCACAGCGGGTCGCCGGCGTCGTCGGAGAAGAGGAAGTCGTCGTCGGTCAGCCGGTGGCCGATGGCCAGCAGCCGCTCGGCCTGGTGGGCGCGATGGGCGCGCAGCAGGTCGATCGTCGGGTCGGTGAGGGTGACCGAGCGCTCGCTCTTGGCGGTCTTCGGGTCGCCCAGCCACCAGCGCCCGTGCAACCGCACCAGGGTGTGGTGGATAGAGATCCGGCGGGTGGCCCAGTCAACGTCTCGCCAGCGCAGACCTAGCAGCTCGCCCTTGCGCATGCCGGTCGTCAGCGCGAGGGTGAAGAGCGCCTCCAGCGGGTGGCCGCCCGTCGCCTCGAGGAAGCGGCGCGCCTCGGGGGTGCTGAGCGGACGCATCTCCGGCCGGCTCCTTCGCGGCAGGACGGCGCCTGTGGCTGGGTTGCGCTCGATGAGCCGCCAGATGACGGCCTGATCGAGCGCCCGGTGCAGGACGGCATGGGCATATCGGATGGCGGCCTGCGAGCGGGCACGGGGTTCGGTGTATCGCGCGCGGGCGTGGTTGATGGTCACCTCGCGGGGTGCTGCGAGCTCGGCATACGCACGCGCCACGTGCTCTGGCGCGAGCGCGGCGAGCGGGATCCGACCGACGGTCGGCAGGAGCTGCTCGCGGATGATGCCGCGATAGCGCACCAGGCTGGAGGGCCGGAGCCGGAGCGGCGCGACCTCGGTCAGCCATCGCTCGAGGAGGTCGCCAACGGTCAGGTGCGGGTTGCTGACGATGCCCAGTTCGGCACGCCGGATTGCCTCGTCGCGCTTGGCTGCGGCTTCGCGGGCGCCGGCTCGCCCGGGCGTCGAGGAGTACACCGAGCGCCTCACGCCGAGGGCATCAACGTACCGCGCACGCCAGCGGCCCTCGGACGGCCGCCACCGTGGCTGCTCGCCTGAGCCTTTGTCGCGTCGTGTGGCCGCCATGGTGTCATGGATGATAGAGCGCACCGGTAATCAGCTCCTTGCCCGGCGATAACGCAGTTCTGCGTCGGCGCGGGGGCGGAAGCTCCGACTTCAGGCGGCGGACCATGACCTGCCACAGAACGTCGTCGGGCGGTCGGACGCCGCGTGCGAATCGCGCACGCGAACGACGTTGCCAACTTCCGGGGCATCGGCGCCGAGCGGTGGCGGTGCGACTGCCATCGACCCTGTCAAGCCTTCACGACGCCCAACGCCTCTCAAGGCCACGCTGACACTGCTGGCGGCGCACTGATCGGGCTGGGCTTCTCCGTAAGGGTCACGCCCGAACCTTACTGGCCCCGCGATCAGTTCGTTTCGTCTGGGACTCGGACCTGAAGTGTGAGCTCCTCGGCCGTGTCGAACTCGGAGACGTTGAGTTGAATGGTCCGCTTGACGGACGACTCGTGGACTTCCTGGTTCCATAGGGATCCGAACGGGTCCCGGATCGCGCGGAGGTACGGCGCGGTGTCGCCAAGGTCGCTTCGGAGGTTGGAAACGAGGTACAGGAAGAAACGCTGACGGAGTGTGCTATCCCGCGCCGTTTTCCATTCGTTCCACGTCATCGACTGGACGCGTGCGTTCACACCCGAGGACTTCAGTTCAATCAACCGGTCCTTCGTCCCTGGGTTTGTCGGGTCGATCGTGAGGATGTCGAACCCCGGGAACGAGCGCCTGAATTCCTCGTTCCTCCAGATTCGCCATGGCAGCGCGGAATCTGGGCGAACCATCCCATTCGTTCGGCTACCTGATACGCAGTCAGGGACTGATGCGGCGCACTCGAGTCCCGCTCGGTCAGAGACGGTCGGCGATCCAGTCAGCCGTGATCGTGATCGCCGCCTCGGCCAGCGTCTGGTCCGGCGTCAGCACGTGGTAGATGTGATCCGCACCCTCGATGATTCGGAGCGTCTCGTCGGGGCTGTCAAGCGTGGCGATGAAGGCTTGCGAAACCGATGGATCGACGGTCGTGTCGTCGGAGCCCGCGATGGCAAGGACTGGCCCGGTGTAACCGGCCGCGTCGGTCAACGGTGTGGATGCGATCATGGAGTCGAACCATGCCAGGCTCAGCTCGACGACTGCAAAGCCGAGGTCGAGGACGACCGAACCGTTGGCCTGGGCCTCCGGGTACAGCCCGATGAAGAGGTCCAGAATCCCGTCGGAGAGGACGCCCGACCAGCTGGCGAACGCGGCGACCTCCGGACGCTCCACCACCAATCCCAGTCCGACCTTCGAGCCCATGCTGAAGCCGAGCACTCCGACGCGGTCATCAATGGTCCGCGGGTTGGCGACCAGCCAATCGAATGCCGTGACCGCGTCTGCGACCATGCCGGTCCACGTGTTGGCCGTGTACGGCTGCTGGCTGTCTCCGGTGCCGGCAAAGTCGACCCGGAGTGAGCCGATCCCGCGCTCGGCTAGCGCACGTGCTTCGCGCAGATACATGTCTCCGACCTCATCCTTCTGGCTCGCAAAGCCGTGAAGCATCAGCACAGCGGGGTACGAGCGTGCGGCGCCTCCGGCCTTCGGAAGCGCAAGGATGCCGGGAATCATGTGATCGCCCGCGGGGATCCAGACAAACGTCTCCCGAACTTTGGCGTCAGCGGAGGGATTGGTATCCGGCCAGCTCGGCGGCGCGGCGAGCGTCGTCGCCGTGGTCAACAGAAGGAGGGTGACTGCCAAGAACGTCGAGCGCGAGCTAATTCGCACGTGGATACCTCTGATGAAGGGCCTCAGTATACGGTCGGGGTCGGCCCGGACTGCTAGCCACCTGACAGGCAATCAGGTGACCTGGGCTCCACTGGCGGGGCGTTCCGGAAATCACGATCGGGTCGGGGCAGGGCATCAGCTTCACGATGACGATGGTTTCGGTGGCGCAGATGGCGTCAGCCGCCCATCCCGCCCACGCGGATGCGCACCGCATACCGGAAGCGCGGGAATTCCGCGTCAACCGTGCAACCTGACACGATTTACGCTCCACCCGAAGTCGTCTCCGAGATACTCGGGCACAGCAGCGTAGCGATCACTTTGGATCGTTACTCGCACGTCATCCCGACGATGCAAGTGGAAGCCGCCCTCCAGATGGACCGACTGCTCTCGGATCCCGTAAGGGCACAAGCAAGGGTACGGCGGATT
>JACCWY010000524.1 GCA_013697395.1 Chloroflexota bacterium
CGTCGGCACCAAGCGTCGGGACGAGCAGTTCGCGCAGATCATCGAGGTCGCCATCGCCAACGACAGGCCGGTACGCATCGGCGTCAACTGGGGCTCGCTCGACCAGCAGCTGCTGACCGAGATGATGGACGCCAACGCCCTCCTTGCCGAGCCAGCCGAGAGCCGCGAGGTGATGATCGAGGCCATGATCGAGTCCGCCCTGCGCTCGGCGCGACTGGCCGTGGAGACCGGGCTGCCGCCCGACCGGATCATCATCAGCGCCAAGGTCTCCGGCGTGCAGGACCTGGTCGAGGTCTACGCCCGCCTGGCGGACCGGTGCGACTACCCGCTGCACCTCGGCTTGACCGAGGCCGGCATGGGCGCCAAGGGGATCATCACCTCCACCGCCGGCCTGGCCATCCTGCTCCAGCGCGGCATCGGCGACACCATTCGCGTCAGCCTGACGCCGGAGCCCGGGGGCGATCGGACGACCGAGGTCCAGGTGGCGCAGCAGGTGCTCCAGTCGATGGGCCTGCGCTCATTCCTGCCGCAGGTCAGCGCCTGCCCGGGCTGCGGCCGCACCACCTCGACCTTCTTCCAGGAGATGGCGCGCGACATCCAGGCCTACCTGGTCGAGCAGATGCCCGGCTGGCGCGAGACACATCCTGGTGTCGAGGAGCTGCGGGTTGCCGTCATGGGCTGCATCGTCAACGGCCCGGGGGAATCCAAGCACGCCGACATCGGGATCAGCCTGCCCGGCACGTTCGAGGAGCCGGTGGCGCCCGTCTTCGTCGACGGCGCGAAGACCGAGACGCTGCGCGGCGACGACATCGTGCCTCGCTTCCTCGCGATCCTGGACGACTACGTCGCGCGCCGCTTTCCCGCTCCGGGCAGCGTCGCTGCCGCCGGTCCCGCAGACTGACGCCCGAAACGTCCCAGCGTCCTCCCTGCCGGACCGGGACATTTGCCAATGGCCGCGCGGACGGGGTGCGAATACCGTGCTCACACGAAGAGCACAATTGTCGGAGCCAACCCCATGCCATCCTCACCATCCCTCCGCGCTCGCGGTCCGGCCATCGCGCTGACCGCCGTCACCGTCGGGCTCACCCTCACGACCGCGTACATCCATCTCGGCCTGGGCGGGCTGCTGTTCACAATGAATGCGACCGGCTACGCGCTGCTCGCGCTGGCCCTTGCCATCGGCTCCATTCCGCACCCGCTCATCAGCAGATTCAGCTGGCTGCCGCGCGTCGGCCTCGCCGCGTTCACAGCGGTCACGATCGGCGGCTATCTCGTGATGGGCCCGTACTTCAGCCTCGGATGGATCGCGAAGGCGGTCGAGGTCGGGATCCTGGTGCTGCTCGCCGCGGACGTCGTGCGCGTGTACGGCTCTCCCGCCGGCCTGGTCCGTGTCGCGCTGGCGACGTTCAGTGACCGTCCCCGCACGGGACCGATGCAGACGGCGTGAGGCGGCGGACCGATCGGTCTGGATCAGCCACAGGCGACCGGACAGCTGCTGGACGACCGGCCCGCACCCGGCGAGCAGGACCAGGCCTGCCAGCATCGCCATCCGCAGGCGTCGCACCGCTCAGGTGGCTGCGGCGAGGAACGTCCAGGCGGCGATGATCAGGGCCAGGATGACGAAGGTGACGAGGGCCAAGGGCAGGAAGGCGACGCTCAGCGGCTGACGACGCTCGAGCGGCGGGCGCTCCGCCGCATCGGTCTCGAGGTCCGGTCGCGTGGCGGGAAGGTTGCGTTCCATGCTCTTCGTCATTCCTCCATGATCGCGGCGACCTTGTCGTCGAGGGTGGCGGCGGTGAACTGTCCGAGCACCCGCGCCGCAATCCTCCCGTCGCGCCCGATGAAGAAGGTCTCCGGCGGGGCGAGGATGCCATACGCTTCGGCCACGCGCCCGTCCGGATCGGCGGCCGCGGCCCACGTCGCACCGTTGTTGGCCATGAAGTCGCGGGCCGCCTGCGTGCGATCCTGGTACACGATCCCCACCACGACAAGGCCGTCGCCGGCGTGGCGCGCCTGCGCGTCACGCAGCAGCGGGAACTCCTCGACGCACGGGATGCACCAGCTCGCCCAGAAGTTGACGATCACCGGACGGCCGTGCAGGTCGTCGAGGTGGATCGCGTTGCCGTCGAGGTCGATCACCGAGAAGTCCGGAGCCACGTTGCCGATTGCGGTTGGCGAGGTGCCCGTGCCACGCGCGAGGAGCGCGACGATCAGCAGGGCGAGCAGGATGATCGGCAGGAGCGCCGCCAGCACCAGGTGACGAAGGCCGAGCCGGCGAAGGTCCAGCCCGTGCCGATCGGCGACGCCGGCAGTCATCGCGGGCTCAGTGCGCCGCGCCGTCGTCATGGGACGAGTGCTCGACATCGCGCCATTCGCGGCCGGCGGCCCGCACCCATGAGACGGCGGTGATGACGAGGAGGAGCAGCCCGGGGACGGCGAGCCACGGGTTGGCCAGCTGGTCGTCCGCGCGGAAGGCCAGGCCGGCGCCGAGCAGGGCGGCGGCGCCGGAGAAGAGGACCGGCAGGAAGCTGGGGGGCGGCAGGTGCACGCCGAGGGGCGGCGTCGGGCGCTCGCCGCCGGACCCACCCCGTGAGGCAACGACGAAGACGACGCCGAGCACCACCACGATGGCGATGCCGATGAGCGCGAAGCCGATGGCGGTGTCGGTCATGTCCCTCGAGTCCCTAGCGCAGCAGGTAGATCGTGCTGAACACTGCGATCCAGACCACGTCCACGAAGTGCCAGTACATGCTGACCGCCTCGACCGCGACGTGGTTGCGGCGGCTGAACTGGCCGCGCATGGCGCGGGCCAGGATGACCGTGAGGCCGACAGCGCCCCCGAAGACGTGTGCCCCGTGGAATCCGGTGAGGGTGTAGAAGGTGGTCCCGAACACGCCGTCGGCGATCCCGAAGCCCAGCTCGCTGTAGTCGTAGAGCTGGCCCATCAGGAACAACACGCCCAGGACGAGCGTGATGCCTGTCCACATCCGCATCTTGCCGATGTCCCCGCGCCGGATGGCCCACACGCCGAACTGCATGGTGAAGCTCGATGCCAGCAGGATGGCGGTGAGGACGCCGGCCAGGGCGATGTCGAGCTCGTGCGCGCCCTCGGGCGGGCCCCACGTCCCGGCCGGGACCGACGCCCGGGCGTTGAAATACGTGGCGAACAGGCCGCCGAAGAACATCACCTCGCTGGCGATGAACAGGAGCATCCCGAGCAGCGCGGTCGGCATGCCCGACCCCCCGTGCTCGATGGCTGCCGGCGGCCCGTGCTCCCCGGCCGGCTGCGCCGCGGTACGGGCGGTCATACCGGGCCCTCGCGTCGCTCGACATCATCCTCGGCGGACTCCTCGAGATCGGACGGACGCTCCGCCGCGTGTCCGTGCCCGTGGGTCAGGAAGAAGAGCGGGCGTTCCGAGTGGATCGGCGGCAGGGTGTCGAAGTTGTAGGGCGGCGGCGGCGAGGTCGTGGCCCATTCGAGCGTGTTGCCCTCCCACGGGTCGTCGCCGGCGGGCTCGCCGTTGATGAAGGTCGCGACCACGTTGATCAGGAACGGGATGATGCTGATCGCGATCATGAAGGCGCCGATGGTCGAAGCGAAGTTCAGGATCATCCAGCCGGTGTCGGCGCTGTAGTCGCTGACGCGGCGCGGCATGCCGGACAGGCCCAGCTGGTGCATCGGGAAGAAGGCCAGGTTGAAGCCGATGAAGTGGATCCAGAAATGGACCTTGCCGAGCGGCTCGTTCAGCTTGCGCCCCGTCATCTTGGGGAACCAGTAGTAGGTCGCCGCGAAGACGCCGAAGACCGATCCGCCGAAGAAGACGTAGTGCAGGTGCGCCACGACGAAGTAGGTGTCCTGCAGGTGGAAGTCGATGGGGGGCGACGCGAGCATCACCCCGCTGATGCCGCCGATCAGGAACATCGAGAGAAAGCCGAGGGCGAACAGCATCGGCGTGGTGAGCATCAGCTTGCCGCGCCACAGGGTTGCCAGCCAGTTGAACATCTTGATCCCGGTCGGGATCGCGATGAGCGCCGTCATGAAGCTGAAGAAGGGCAGGAAGACGGCACCCGTCGTGAACATGTGGTGCGCCCAGACGCTGAAGCTGAGCAGGCCGATGGCGATCGTCGCGAACACGAAGGCGCGGTACCCGAACAGCGGCTTGCGGCTGAAGACCGGCAGGATCTCGCTGACCACGCCCATGGCCGGCAGGATGACGATGTAGACCTCGGGGTGGCCGAAGAACCAGAAGATGTGCTGCCACAGGATCGGGTTCCCGCCGACGCTCGGGTCGAAGAACGACCCGCCGTAGTTCCGATCGATGAAGAGCGCGATGAGCCCCGCGGCCAGGACCGGCGTGGCCAGCAGGATCAGCACCGCGGTGACGAGGACGGTCCACACGAAGATCGGCATCCGGAACAGCGTCATGCCCGGCGCGCGCATCTTGAAGATGGTGGCGATGAAGTTCACCGCTCCCAGGATGGACGCCGTGCCGACCAGTGTGAGGCCGATGATCCACAGGTCGGTTCCGACGCCGCCCTGCTGGGTGAGGGGCGCGTAGCCCGTCCATCCCTCGGCCGCCGCGCCTCCGAACAGATAGCCACTGAAGATCAGGAGCCCGCCGATCGGCAGGAGCCAGAACGAGAGGGCATTGATACGCGGGAAGGCCATGTCCGGCGCGCCCAGCTGGAGCGGAACGATGTAGTTCGCGAACCCGCTCAGCGCCGGGATGATGAACAGGAAGAGCATGATCGTCCCGTGCATCGTGAACGCCTGGTTGTAGGTGTTCTGATCCACGAACTGCAGGCCCGGCACCGCCAGCTCGCTGCGGATCACGAGGGCCAGGATCCCGGCGGCAAAGAAGAACAGGAAGCTGTTCGTGATGTACAGGATCCCGATCTTCTTGTGATCGACCGTCGTCAGCCAGTCGATGACCCACGAGCGCCGATAGGAGGCTGCCCGCGGTTCGAGAGTGGTGGTTGCCATCGGTTGTTGCTAGCTCCCCGCTTCGCTACTCAGTGACCGTCACGTCGCCCGACATCGCCTGCGGATGGGCGTCGCAGATGAAGGAATACTCGCCGGCCGGGAGTGCCGGCACGTTGTACGTGATGCTTCCCGCCTGGTTCAGGAACTCGCCCTCGAACAGGTTCGTGCCGCCGTCGTAGATGCTCACGTTGTGCGGCACGTCCTCCTGGTTCTCGAACGCGATGCAGAAGGCAGTCTCGGCGACCTCGAACTCGCCGATGTCGAACTGCGTGTTGTTGGCCTTGATCTCGATCGTCTGCTCGCACTCGCCGGCCGCCGGTGGCGGGGTCTCGCCGCTCTCCAGCGCAGCGAGGTGGGCATCGAACTCCTCGCGTGGCATGGCCTCCACAGTGAAGACCATCTCGGCGTGGCTCGTGCCGCAGAACTCGGCGCACTGGCCGGCGTACGTGCCCGCCTCGGTGACCGTGAACTCGAGCTCGTTTCGCTTCTGCTCGTCCGGATACCGGATCATGTCCCGCTTGATCAGGAACTCGGGGACGAAGAAGGCATGGTTCACGTCACGCGAGCTGAGGATCAGGCGCACGGGCTCTCCGACGGGCACCGCGAGCGTGGGAGGCTCGTTTCCCCGGGGCTCGACCGTCGGGCCGCCATCGTAATGGAAGAACCAGTTCCATTGAACTGCCTCCACCTCGATCGTGACCCCCGGTTCCTCGGCGCGCGCCTCGACGGCGCCGAGCGCCACCATGCTGGCGCCGAAGAGGATGAAGACGATCACGGTCGGGATGATCGTCCAGATGATCTCGACCGTGGTGTTGCCGTGGAGCTGCTGCGGCAGGACGTCGTCGCCCGGTTGTCGCCGGTAGCGGACGACGGCGTACAGGATGAAGCCCTCGACCGCGACGAAGACGATGCCGGCCAGGACGAGCACGACGATGTAGAGGTTGAAGACGTCGCGCCCGGCATCGGTCTTCGGCTCCGGGGGCAGCATGCAGCCTGCCACCAGGGAGATGAGGAGCAGGAGAGAGGCGACGCGGAGCACGTTCCGCAGCCGGAACCTTGCCGCCATTCGTTGCATCAAGGTGATCTCGGTGCTCCTGGTTCGACGCACGCTCGCCGGGGCTGAGGGCGGCACGTCGCGCATTGTAGCGAAGGCCGCCGATCCGAGCCACTCGTGTCGACGGCCTGACGACTCCCCCACCCGGACCGGCCTACGCGCCGCCGGCGAGCTCCGGGCAGGCGGGATCCTCGTGCGGCAGGACCGGCCGCGCCATGACGCTGAAGCGGCGCTCACCGTCATCGGTCCACAGCGTCATCTGGGTCGCGGCATTGAGCTCCTCGTTCCAGAGCCCGCCGAGCTCGCCGTCGACGACGCCGCAGCGGGTTCCATCGCCGAAGAACGCCTCCACCTCGCCGAATGCGGCCGGGTCGTCGTCGGTCGGCCAGTCACGGACCTGCTCCGGGAGGTCCCCGCCCTCGATCGCCTCACCGGTGACGTCGCGGACGTAGAGGCGGAAGGCGTCCGGCTGGTAGGGCTGCCAGCCCTCACTCTCCCACGCGGTGCCGGGCAGCCAGGTGTCGAGCGTCATGAGGCCATCGTTGAGCTGGCCCAGGATGCGGTGCGCCTCGATCTCGCCCGACGTCATACCCGGCGGCGGCTCCATGTCGGGCAGCAGCGCACCCAGGCCGTACACGCTGACCGTCACCTCGCGGCCGCCGGCGTTCAACGTGAAGCGCGTGTTGGCGGCGTCGGCGACGACGCTCTGCGCGCCGTTGAGCTCGACGTCGGTGGTGAACAGGCCCGTGTCCTCGACCCCGCGGAGCACCTCCTGGATCCCCTCCTCGGTGAGGGTCCGCTCGATGAGCGCCGGCAACGCCGGGCCGGGGAACTCGAGGGTCTGCGCGCCCTGCATGATGACGCGCCCGTCGCCGAGCAGGACGAAGACCGGCAGCTGGGTGGCCATGAACTGAACGGGGATGAAGCCGCCGGTGTTGTCGACGACAAGGATCGGTTCGCTGGCGGTCGGATGCTCGATGTCCCCGGATGCTCCTCCGTCGTCGCTCCCCGCCGGAGGCGACGTGCCGGATGATCCGCCGCCGGGTGCGGCACAGGCGGCGAGGAGAAAGAGCACGACGAAGAGGCCCGGGAAGGTTCGATTCATGGCCCAAGGACGCGGGCGCGTGCGGCACGGTTCCCTCGAATTCGCACGACAATGTCGCCGATGCGTCGATCGCCGACTCTCCTCGCCGTGGCCTGCCTGCTGGTGACACCTGCCGCCGTCCTGGCACACGGAGCCGGCGCGCCCGCCCCGGCGCTGCCGGGAGTCCTGCTCGCCTGGCGCCTCGACCCGATTGTCATCGGCGGCCTGCTGCTCGCGGCGACGGCGTATCTGTGGGCTGTCCGGCGCGTGAATGGCGGGCACCCCGGCAACCGGCAGCCGGACTATCGGTCCTGGCTGTTCTGCTCGGGGCTGGCAACCATCGGGATCGCGCTCCTCTCGCCCATCGAGGCGTACGAGGGGTCGCTCTTCAGCGTCCACATGGTGCAGCACATGCTGCTCGAGCTGGTCGCGGCTCCGCTGCTGCTGGCCGGCGCCCCGATCACGGTCGTGTTACGAGCCGCGACGCCAACGGTGCGGCGGCGGGTGCTGGCGGTCCTCCAGAGCCGGGTGGTGCATGCGGTCTCGTTCCCGGTCGTGGCGTGGCTCATCTTCGCTGCCGTCAACTGGGGCTGGCATTTCAGCCTCCTCTACGACCGGGCGCTCGAGAACCAGGCCCTGCACTACTTCCAGCACGCGACCTTCCTCGGAGCCGCCCTGCTCTTCTGGTGGCCGGTCGTCGGCGCCGACCCCTCACCGTGGCGGCTGCCGCACCCGGTCCGGATCCTCTACCTGTTCCTGGCCATGCCCCAGAACTCGTTCCTGGGGGTGGCGCTGATGTCCGCTCCGACCGTGCTCTACCCGCACTACCTCACCAACGTGCGGGACTGGGGACTCTCGCCGCTCGACGACCAGGCCCTGGGCGGGGTGATCATGTGGGTCGTCGGCGACGTCTTCTTCCTCGCGGGAATGATGCTGGTCGTCGCGGGGTGGATGCGGCACGAGGACCGCCGCACGGCGCGGCTCGACCGGCGGCTGGCGGCGGAGCGCGCCGCACGAGGCGAGTGAGGGAAGAACGGCCTGGCGTCGGCGACGATCCGAAACTTCGGGCCCGCCGGTTCAGGCCAGCGGGAACCGCACGAGGGCATCGGCGGCGACGGCTGCAAAGAGCAGCGTCAGGTAGGTGATCGAGTAACGGAACAGGTTGATCGCGGCGCGGCCGTCGGCCGCATCAGCCCGAAGGCGGAGCGCGGCGAGGAGGAAGAACCCGCCGAGCACGACCGCGGCGACGAGGTAGACCCAGCCCATTCCGGCAGCCGGCAGGAGCAGCAGGCTGACCGCGACGAGGGCGATCGTGTAGAGCACGATCTGGCGCGCCGTCTCCGCCTCGCCACGAACGACCGGCAGCATCGGGACGCGGGCCGCGGCGTAGTCGCCGCGGTAGCGGAGGGCCAGCGCCCAGAAATGCGGCGGCGTCCAGTAGAAGACGATGGCGAACAGGACGAGCGCCGGCAACCCGACTTCGCCCGTCACCGCTGCCCACGCCACGAGCACGGGCACGCATCCGGCAGCGCCGCCGATGACGATGTTCTGTGGCGTCGTCCGCTTGAGCCAGAGCGTGTAGACGAAGACGTAAAAGCCGATGGCGCTCATCGCCAGCAGCGCGCTCAGCATGTTGACCGTCATCGCCAGCCAGCCGAAGGCCACCAGGCTGAGCCCGATCCCGAACCACAGCGCGTTGCGCGGGCTGACGGCATGACGCGGCAGGGGCCGGTGACGCGTTCGCCGCATGACGTCGTCGATGTCGCGGTCCACGTACATGTTGATCGCGTTGGCTCCGCCGGCCGCCAGGGTGCCACCGATCACGACCGCCGCCATCAGCCACAGCGACGGCACGCCCCGTTCGGCAAGGACCATGGTCGGGACCGTGGTCACCAGCAGCAGCTCGATGATCCGTGGCTTCATGAGCGCCACGTACGCGCGAAGGGTGCTGATCGGACCGGCCTCACTGCGGGCGCGGAGCCGGAGCTCCGACGGCCGCAGCCTGCGGGTCGTCAGCAGCAGCCAGACGGATCCGCCCCACATCGCCGCGCCGACCGCCAGGTGCGGCACCACGAAGAACGCCGAGAGGCGCGACACGACATTGAGCCCGCCGAGCGCAACCTGCACGACGACGAGAAGCAGCAGCCAGATAGCGAGACGGCGCGGGAGCGGCGCGTCGGTCGAGCGATGGAGCGAAACGGCGCTCCAGGTCACCAGCCCGACGATCACGAGGCTCATGGCCCGATGCGCCAGGTGGATCGCCTGCTCGGCGCCGAGCACGGCGGGGACGAGCGCGCCGTCCATGAGCGGGAAGTCGGCATAGGCGAGCCCGGCGTCGTGGCCGGTGACCCACGACCCGAGCAGCATCTGGGCGAAGATCGCGACCGCCGTCATGCCGATCAGCCTCGTGAGGCCCGGCCGAGCGTGCGCGGACCGCATCGGGCCATGGGCAGCCCGGTCGGCGACGAAGATCACCGCGGCGAGGACGACGAGTGCCATCCCGAGGTGCGCCGTGACCAGCTCTGCGGCCAGGCCCTCCAGCACGACGGCCGCCCCGAGCAGCGACTGGACGATGACGAGCACGCCGGCCACGAGGGCGGCCAGCAGCAGTGGCAGGTCGCGGCGGCGGGCGCTGAAGACGGTGATGAGGCCGATCGCGCCGACGAGTGGGCCGACGAAGACCGCGGCGGTGAGCCGATGGCTGTGCTCGATCCACGCGTGCAGGTCGGCGGGGGGGAGCCAGTCGCCAAAGCAGAGCGGCCAGTCCGGGCAGCCGAGCCCCGAATCGGTCGCGCGCACCAGGCCGCCAATGGCGATCAGGACGAAGGTCGCCACGGCGGCGGCGACCGCCAGCTTGGCGAATCGGGTCAGCATCGGGTTCCTCTCACCGCTCGGAGGGGCCTGGCGAGCGGGCGCGGCCATGATAGCCGCCAGCGGCAGCCGGTACGATGCCGGCCATGGAGGACGGGCGGCTGGTGCAGGTGAACGTGTCGAGCGGCGGTGTGCCGAAGCTGCCGGTGGCCGGCGCACGGATCACGAGCGCCGGAGTCGAGGGCGATCGACAGCGCGAGGTGACCGTCCACGGCGGCCCGCACCGCGCCGTCTCGATCCTGGGGATCGAGGCTATCCGGCGGGTCGCCGCCGAGGGGCATCCGATCGCGCCCGGCACGACCGGCGAGAACCTGACGACCTCCGGGTTCGACGTGTCCGCGCTGCCGCTCGGGACGCGGCTGGCCATCGGTGACGAGGTCGAGCTCGAGCTCTCCGCGCCGACCAACCCGTGCCGCACGATCCGCCACTCGTTCAATGACCTGCGCTTCGGGCGCCTTTCGATGGCCGTGCACCCCGGGGACAGCCGCATGGACGCGCGTGTCCTGCACGAGGGCGTCGTCCGGCCGGGCGACCCGATCCGCGTGACGTTGCCCTCCGACGACCGCGCCGGCCGCTACCTCGTCAACGACCGGCTCGACGGCGCCGAGCGGGTCAGCTCGCTCGCCTTCTGGGCCGCGGCCATCGCCGCCGGCGATGTCGTCGAGATCGTCGACGACGGCGAGATCGCTGTGGCCGCCGCTCCATCCCTGCCCGGGCAGGTCTTCAACATCGGGCTCGGATTCGCCCACCTCCCCAACCTCGTGGACCGTGCGCTGGACCACTTCCGTGAGCACCGCGTCGCCGGCTGGGTGCTGGCCGATGATCCACCCTGGCCGGGCGCCGGCGCCGACACAACCCTGGCTCGCTACGCGGTCGAGCCCTCGAGCGTCGAGGGCGTGGATGCCGCAGGTTGGCGCGGCGGAACCGTGCGCGAGCTGCCACGCGACGAGATCGGGCCGTGGTCCGAGGTGATCACGGCCGCGAGCGAGTTCCCGGCGCCGGTGGCCGCCGCATGGCGGTCGCTCGAGGCACAGCTCGCGCGGGCGGCGCATCACCACCGCTACGTTGCGGAGATGGATGGGCGGGCGGTGGCAGCGGCCGGCCTGCACACCCATCATCATCTCGGCTGGATGCGCGCCGGATCGGTCCTGCCCGCGCATCGCGGCCAAGGGCTGCAGCGGGCCCTCCTGGCACATCGCATCAACGCGGCGGTGCGGCTCGGCTGCGACCTTGTCGGCGCCTCGGCGGTCGAGGCCGGCATCTCCGCTCGCAACCTGGAGGCGGTCGGCTTCCGCCGGGTCGGCACGCGGCGCAGCTATCGCGTGGCGGCGACCGCCTGACGGACGCGTCGCTCCGCAGATCGGGCATGCGGGACGAATCGCAGGGGCGGAGGAACGAACGGCAGGGCACCGCGGGTCAGCCGGGCAAGGGCGTTGACGCCGCGCGCGCGGGCGGGCGACCAGGCGATGCCGTACTGGCGGCGGAGCGCATCGGGAAGCGTCGCGACCGAGACCAGGTGAGCGGCTTCCCAGGCGATCCCCGGCAGCCACGAGCCGGGATAGAGGACCGTGCGCGCGATCTCTCGGGCGGCCGGCGTCACCCGCACCCGGCCGTCTCCGATCATGGCCGTCATCCAGGCGCGGAGCTCGACGATCGTCGGCGGCAGCATGGACGGCGGCACCCCTAGGTGCTCCGCCACCGCTGCGGCCTCGGCGTGATAGGCCTGCTCGTCGCCCGGCGACAACGGTGCGACGAAACGGCCGTACACCCGCAGCGCCGTGTCGATGAGCGTCGCATGCACCCACAGGAGCGCCTCGGGATCGAGCGCCGTGTAGCTCGCGCCGTCGTTGGGCTGCCGGCCGCGCACCGCGCGGTGGATTCCGTTGACGCGCCGAATCGCGGCCTCGGCGCGGGATCGGCTGCCGAAGACGACGTCGAAGCTGGTGGCGAGCGTGCGCTTGAGCCGTCCGAATGGGTCGGTGGCAAAGGTCGAATGCTCGAGCACGCCCGCGGCCACGACGGGGTGCGCCGCCTGCATGAGCAGGGCGCAGGACCCGCCGGCCAGGACCATCACCTCGCGGTCGATGCGCCAGGCCAGGCTGCCGGGTCCGAAGAGGCCGGTCGCCTCGTCGAGCCGGCTCATCCGAAGGCCGATGCGGGCGCGCCCCTCGGCCGTCGCGGCTCGCGGAAGACCATCCGGAACACCAGCCCCGCGACCAACCCGGCCACGAAGCCGCCGATGTGGGCCATGTACGCCACGCCGCCGCCGGTCTCCTCCGTCACCGCGAAGGCACCGATGCCGTTGATGAACTGGAAGACCGCCCACAGGCCGATGGCCACGATCGCGGGCACCTGCATCGGGAATCGCAGCATGAACACCGTGACGCGATTGGTCGGGAACATCACGAGGTAGGCGCCCAGGACGCCGGAGATGGCGCCGGACGCGCCGAGGGTCGGGATGATCGAGTCGGTGTCGATCAGGATCTGCGCGAGGCTCGCGATGACGCCGGCGACCAGGTAGAAGATGAGGTACGGGATGTGGCCGATGCGATGCTCGACGTTGTCGCCGAAGATCCACAGGAAGAGCAGGTTGCCCGCGATGTGGAGCCACCCTCCGTGCATGAACATGCTCGACAGCAGGGTGAGCCAGATCGGGCTCGGCCCCGGCTCCTGCGGCACGAGCTCCGGCCGCCCGCCGATCGTGATCTCCTCCGGCTCGACGAGGTCGACGCCGGTCGTGATCTCGAACGGGACGGCGCTGTACCCGTAGGTGAAGTCGTCCCCGCTCGTGCTGCCGGCGCCCTGGAGCAGGAGGAAGACCGCGACGTTGAGGCCGATGAAGGCCAGGCTCACGAACGCCGGTCCATGGCCGCGCTCGTTCTCATCGCCGATGGGGAGCATCGGCGGGATGATAGAGCACGAGCCACGCCATAATCGGCCCCATGGAGATCGAGATCGGGCCATACGACGGAGACGCGCGCGCCTTTTTCGAGGCCGGCGAGGTTGCCTTCGGGGAGCGGCTGCGCGACGACGACCTGGCCCTCTGGGAGGCGACGTTCGAGCCCGATCGCGCCGTGGTCGCGCGCGATGGCTCGCGCATCGTCGGGACGGCGGGGATCTTCAGCTTCGAGCTCACGGTCCCGGGCGGCGTGCTCCCGGCCGCCGGCGTGACGGCCGTCGGCGTGCAGCCGACGCATCGGCGACGCGGCATCCTGCGCGGGATGATGCGCGCCCAGCTCGACGCCATCCACGACCGCGGCGAGCCGATCGCGATCCTCTGGGCCTCCGAGGGCCAGATCTACCAGCGATTCGGGTACGGGCTCTCCACGGTGGCCACCCGGATCAGCGTCGCCCGGGACCGCAGCGCGTTCCGATCGCCCCACCACGCGGCGGGCACCATCCGGCTCGCCGACGTGGACGAGGCGAAGCGCCTCCTGCCGCCGATCCACGACGCGGTCCGGCCACATCGTCCCGGGTTTTTCAACCGTACCCCGGCCTACTGGGACAGCGAGGTCTTCTACGATCCGGAGCATCGGCGGCACGGCGCCAGCGCGGCGTGGTACGCGGTGCACGAAGCCGGCGGCGAGCCCGACGGCTTCGCGCGCTACCGCATCCGTGACAGGTGGGACGACGCCGGCCCCAACTCCACGCTCGTCGTCACCGACCTCGTGGCCGTGAACCCGGCGGCCCACCTCGACCTGTGGCGATTCCTGCTCGACGTGGACCTGATGGGCCGCATCGAGGCGTGGAACGTGGCACCCGACGACCCGCTCATCCTCACCGTGGCCGAGCCGCGCCGCCTGGGAGTCGCCCTCGGCGACGGCATGTGGCTGCGGGTGGTGGACGTGTCGTCCGCCCTGGCCGGGCGGCGCTATCGGGCCGATGGCTCGCTCGTGCTGGAGGTCGCCGACGAGCTCTGCCCCTGGAACGATGGGCGCTGGGCCCTCCGCGTCGAGGACGGGATCCCGTTCGTCGAGCCGACGACCGACGCGCCGGACGTTGCCTGCGACACGACAGACCTGGCGGCGGCCTACCTCGGGGCCTTCACGTTCGCCGCACTCGCCGACGCCGCGCGAGTGAGCGAGCTTGGCCCCGGCGGCGTGACGCGTGCCGATGCGCTCTTCAGGACCGATCGCGCACCGTGGTGCCCGCGGGTCTTCTGATCCGGCCCACCCGGCCGGGCGGTCACCCGGGCGGACCCGCTCCCTCGGCCTGCGCCTCGGGGCTCGCGCGGGTCGGGTTCCGGATCCCGACCGCGTTCACCGCCCCGCCCGCCACCAGCAGGCCGGCGGAGACGAGCATCGAAAGGTGAAAGGCGTCGGTGGACGCCTCGCGCGCCGCGTCGGCGAGCGCTGGATCGGTCCCCTCGGGCGTGCTCGTCAGCGGCTGGATCCGTTCGCGAACCCGCGGATCGTCGACGTCGAGGCCGGGCACGATGGCGGACAGGGTCGGGTAGAAGGTCGCGGTGATGGCGATGAAGAGCACGGCGCCGATGAGGGGCGGGCCGACGCGGCTCACCGCGTTGTTGATGGCGGACCCGAGCCCGGCCTTCTGCACCGGCACCGAGCTCATGAGCGCCGTGGTCAGCGGCGCGACGACCATGCTGATGCCGAGGCCGAAGAGGACGAGGCCGGGCAGGACGTCGACGGCCATCGCGACGGGCGGCAGCAGGCCGGCATCTGGCAGGCCGGCTCGCCACGGTGTCGAGTCGGCCGGGATGCGCGCGAGCCACAGCAGCCCCGCGGCCATGACGAGCGGGCCGATGGTCATGAACAGCCGCGGGCCGAACCGGGCGGAGAGCTGGCCCGCCGGCGTCGAGAGAAGGGTCAGCAGCAACGCCACCGGCACGCCGACGGCACCCGCCGCGACCGGCGAGTAGCCGAGCGCTCCCTGCAGGAAGAGCGACTGGAACGTGAAGGTCACGTAGAGCGCACCGTAGATCACGAACGTCGACAGGTTGACGACGGTGAAGTTGCGCGACGCGAACAGCTCGGGTGGCACGAGCGGGCTGCGGCGGGTGAGCATCAGGACGGGGATCGCGACCGTCGCGACCGCCCCGACGCCGAGCGCCACCCACGCGACGGGATCCTGCCAGTCCCGCTCCTGGCCGCGGGTGGCGCCGAAGGCGAGGCCGCCCACCCCGATCGCGATGACCGCCGCTCCCAGCCAGTCGAACCTGCCCGTGGCCTCCTCGTTGCGGCTCTCCGGCATGCTCCTGCTGGCCCACAGCGCAATCGCAATCAGCGGCACGTTGATGAGGAACGCCGCACGCCAGCTGACGGCCTGCACCAGGAGGCCGCCGACCACCGGACCGATGATCGCGGTCGCGGATGTCCCGGACGCCCACAGGCCGATGGCGCGGCCGCGCTCCTCGCCGTCGAAGGCGGCGGTGATGATCGACAGGCTGGCCGGCACCAGGACGGCACCGAAGGCGGCCTGCACGATGCGTGCGCCGATGAGGACCTCCATGGTCGGCGCCAGCCCGCAGCCGACCGACGCGACGCCGAACCCGGCCAGGCCGATCTGGAACATCCGCCGCCGGCCGTAGTAGTCGTTGAGCGCGCCGGCCAGGATCAGCAGCGCGGAGAGCACCGTGAAGTAGGCGCTGTTGACGTACGTCAGCCCTTCGAGCCGGGCCACGAAGGTCGCCGGCAGCTCCGCGCCGATCGACTCCAGCGCCACGTTCACGATCGTGCCGTCCAGGAAGACGATCGCCGAGCCCAGGATGGTGGCGACCAGAATGGCAATGCGCTGGCTCACGCCCGACATCGTACGACGCAACGGCGATCGGGCCATGCCGCCGGCGCAGGCAGGTCAGCTTCTGGGCGCGCGACCGGCACGCATCCTGCTGCTGTCTGCCCGTTGTGAAAGCGCTTACATCGCCGGCCCTGCGGCGACGGCGGTCGGCGACCATCTACGAGGTGGCACGGCAAGCCGGCGTGTCGATCGCCACCGTCTCCCGCGTCCACCGCGACGCGAGCCTCGTGGCGCCCGCGACCCGCGAGCGCGTCCACCGCGCGGTGGCGGAGCTCGACTACCGTCCGAGCCGGCTGGGGCGATCGCTGGCGCACGGCCAGCACGACGCTACCGGCATCGTCTTCCCCGACCTGTCCGGGCCGTACTACTCCGCCGTCATCCTCGGCTACGAGGAAGCGTCCTCGGCGGAGGACCAGAGCGTCCTGATCATGGCCACCCACCGGCGGGCCGCGTCGACGAGGCAGGTCCTCGATCTCGCGGACCGCGTGGACGGCATCGTCCTGTTCGGCCGGACGGTGGACGACGAGGTGGTCGAGGCGCTCGAACGCCGGCGCGTCCCGGTCGTGCTGCTCGCGCGCCCCATCGCCGGCGGCGCCGACAGCGTTCGCGCGGAGAGCCGGTCGACCGCGATAGCGCTCACGACTCACCTGTTCGAGCACGATTACCAGCGCGTCGCCTTCCTGGGCGACCCGCACGGATCCCCCGACGCCGCCGAGCGTTGGGACGGGTTCCTCGACGCGCATCGCGCCGATCGTCGGCGGCCGTGGCGATCGGCCATCCCCTGCGGGTTCCGCGAGGAGGACGGTCGAGGCGCCGCGAGCGAGCTGCTGGCCGCAGCCAATCGGCCCGACGCGATCGTATGCGCGAACGACGAGATCGCGATGGGCGTCCTGGCAGCGGCCCGCGCCCGGGACCTGGCCGTGCCCGATGACCTGGCCGTCACCGGCTGGGATGACATTCCGGCGGCTCGCCACCTGGCGCCGCCGTTGACGACCGTGCGGCAGCCGATGCTCGATCTCGGCCGCCGCGCGGCCGAGCTGTTGCGAGACCGCATCACGACGCATCGAACCGAGCCTCAGCACGAGCTCCTGCCAACCGAGCTGGTCGTTCGCTCGAGCTGCGGATGCAGCCACGATACGAAGGAGGAATAGAGGAATGACCAGCAGACGATCGGCGTGGGCCGCGCTCGCGGCGCTCGCGATGATGTTCTCGCTCTCGGCGTGCGGCCGCGGCGACGGGGAGGGCGACGCGGCGAGCCCCGGCGGCGCCGCATCCCAGGCGCCGGAGGTCGACACCGGGGCGGCCAGCGGCGACGTGACGGTGTGGGCAATGGGCACCGAGGGCGAGAACCTCCAGGTCGTGGCGGACGCGTTCATGGAGGAGAACCCCGACATCGCCGTCGAGGTGACCGCCGTCCCGTTCGACGCTGCCCACGACCGCATCGTCGCCGCCATCGCCGGTGGCGAGGGACCCGACGTCACGCAGATCGGCACCACGTGGATGGGCGAGTTCGCAACGCTCGGCGGCCTCGATCCCACTCCGTCGAACATCGACCCCTCGGCGTTCTTCGAAGGAGCCTGGAATACGACGGTCGTGGACGGAACCTCGTACGGCGTCCCGTGGTACGTCGAGACGCGACTCGTCTACTACCGCACCGACCTCGCTGAGGAAGGCGGCGTCACGGAGCCGCCGGCGACCTGGGACGACCTCAAGGCCCTGGCCGAAGGGATCCAGGGCGCGGGTGCCGAGTACGGCATCAACCTGCAGCCCGGCGGAACCGGCTCATGGCAGACCTTCATGCCCTTCTTCTGGCAGGCGGGCGGCGAGATCATGGACGCCGACGGCAACTTCACGCTCGACGGCGAACCGTGCGTCGAGGCGCTCACGTACTACGATTCGTACTTCGAAGAGGGCCTGACGGCAGCCGCGGCCGGCGATGTGCCGCTCGAGGGCCAGTTCGCCAACGGTGACGTCGGCGCGTTCATCAGTGGCCCGTGGATGGTCGGAATCGTGACCGATGCCGGCGCTGATCCGGAGACCTGGACGGTCGCACACCAGCCGACCGAGGAGGCCGGCACATCGTTCGTCGGCGGTAGCAATCTGGGCGTACTGGCGGACTCGGACAACAAGGAGGCCGCCTGGGCCTTCATCGAGTACCTCTCGCAGCCCGAGGTCCAGGTCACGTGGTACGAAACCGTCAGCGACCTCCCCTCGGTCCAGTCCGCCTGGGACGACGAGGCCCTGGCCGGCGATGAGCTCCTGGCTGCGTTCGGCGATCAGCTCGCCGACGCCAAGGCACCGCCGGCGATCGCCACCTGGGAGGAGGTCGCGGCCGAGATCGACGCCGTCATCGAGCAGGTCACCGTGGGCGACATGACGCCCGAGGACGGCTGCCCGGCGATGCAGGAAGCGGCCGACGCCATCGGTACCGGCGGCTAGCGCGTGAGCACCTCGTCAGGGGCCATGGGTGCGGGGCGTCCCGCATCCATGGCCGGCCGGTCGCACCTGCGGGAAAGCCTGGTGGCGTGGAGCTTCGCGCTTCCGTTCCTCCTCCTCTTCCTCATCTTCATGGCCGGCCCCATCACGGCCGCCCTCATCACCAGCTTCACCGACCTGCGAGTCACCGATATTCGAAACCCGCTGTCGGTCGATTTCGTGGGGATGCAGAACTATCTCGACGTCCTGGGCGATGCGCGGTTCCAGAAGGCTGCCGCCAACACCGCGGTCTTCGTGCTCGTTGGCGTGCCGCTCACCATGGCCCTCGGCCTTGCCGCGGCGGTCGGCCTCAACCAGCAGATCGTGCGGTTTCGCACGTTCTTCCGGGTCGGCTTCTACCTGCCGGTTGTCACGAGCATCGTCGCCATCGCGGTTGTCTGGCGCCTCCTGCTGGGGACCGAGGCAGGGCTCGTCAACGGGATCCTGGCCGGCTTCGGAGTCGATGGGCCCGGTTGGCTGACGGACGAGCGCTACGCGCTGTGGTCGATCATCGCGATGGCTGCCTGGCGCAACCTCGGCTTTCTGATGGTCATCTTCCTGGCGGGCCTGCAGACCATCCCCGGAGATCTGTACGAGGCGGCCGAGGTCGACGGCGCCAACCGATGGCAGCGCTTCAGGAGTATCACCCTGCCGCTCATGCGGCCGACACTGCTCTTCGGCGCGGTCATCACCGGAATCGGCTACGTGCAGTTCTTCGAAGAGGTGTACGTCATGACGGAGGGCGGCCCGTTGAACTCCACGCTCTCCCTGGCGCTCTATGCCTACGACCAGTTCAGCTTCGGCAACTACGGCTACACCGCCGCGATCGCGTTCATCCTGTTCCTGGCGATCGCAATGCTGACCCTGATCCAGTTCCGGCTCTTCCGGACGGAAACGTGAGGGGGCATCGATGAGCACCCTCGCTCCGGCCCGGAACAGCTCGTCCGCAGACATCTCGACCCAGTCCCACCCCCGCGGCGGCGGAAGTGGCTGGTGGCTCTATGTGCTGCTCGGCATCGGGATCCTCCTGCTCGTCGGACCGTTCATCTGGATGGTTCTCGGCTCGATCAAGACCACCGGCGAGCTGCGCCAGGTACCGCCGACCTGGCTGCCGCAGAACCCGACGCTCTCCAACTACACCGAATTGCTCGATCGGCTCAACTTCGCGCGCTTCTTCCTCAATTCGGCGGTCGTTGCGGCGGCCGTGACGGCCGGCAACGTGATCTTCTGCTCGATGCTCGGCTATGCGCTCGCGAAGCTCCAGTTCCCGGGTAAGCGGATCCTGTTCGCAGTGGTCCTCGGCACGCTCATGGTGCCGGCCATCGTGACCTTCATGCCGCTCTTCGTGCTCGTCGCGAACCTGAACCTGGTGAACACCCACGCCGGCCTGATCCTCCCCTTCCTAGTGGGCGCGTTCGGGGTCTTCCTGATGCGCCAGTTCATCGGCGGCATCCCGGATGAGCTCCTCGATGCGGCACGGGTCGACGGGGCCGGTGAGCACTACATCTTCTGGCGGATCGTGATGCCGCTCTGCGGTCCGGCCATCGCGACACTGACCATCCTCACCTTCCTCGGCAGCTGGAACAGCTTCCTCTGGCCGCTGGTGGTGGCCAACACCGAGGACATGTACACCCTGCCGGTCGCGATCGCGTTGTTCGCAACCGGGCAACAGGAGACCAACATCGCCCTCCTCATGGCGGGGTCGGTCGTGGTCATCCTGCCGGTCCTCATCGTCTTCATCCTGCTCCAGCGCTATTTCACCCAGGGCATCGCCATGACCGGTATCAAGTAGTCCGCAACCGAACCACACATGGGGAATCTGATGGGACCGATCGCTCGCCGCGCCACTCCGTTGGCGCTCACCGCTCTCCTGACCGCGACGCTCATGCTGCCCGCCGCCGCCGTTGCGAAGACGGACCGCGCGGCGACGCTGAGCCGATGGGCGACCGACACGTGGACAAGCTTCGTCGCGATGACGAATCCACAGACCGGTCTGCCCTCCGACAACATCGACGGCAACCTCGATCCGGCGACGAGGTCGCGCTTCACGTCGCCAACGAACATCGCGATGTACATCTGGGCCACGCTCGCCGCCCGCGACCTCCAGATCATCAAGCCGTCCGAGGCGCGTGATCGCATCGCCGCCACGCTGACGAGCATCGAGCGGATGGAGGTGCATGAGGCGTCCGGGCAGTACTACAACTGGTACAACCCCGACACGCTCGAGAAGCTGACGGTGTGGCCGGTCGACGGCAGTCCGGTGCACCCCTTCCTCTCGAGCGTGGACAACGGGTGGCTCGCCTCGGCGTTGCTGATGGTCGCCAACGGCGCCGTGCCGCAGCTCCGCGACCGCGCCGGGGCGCTCGCCCGCGGGATGGACTTCGGGTTCTACTACGATCCGGCCGCGAACCCGGACGCCGGGACGGGCCAGATCCGGGGCGGATATTGGCCTGAGGTGCCGATCGGCCAGGGTGCCAGGCCGACCAACAGCCCAGGCGAGTGCATCGTTCGACGGCCGGCCGACCCGAATGCGGTGCCCCCGCGGCCGGAGGCGGACCCGGCGTTCGCCGGCTGGACATGCCACCACTACGGCGCCTTCAACACCGAGCCTCGAATCGCCAGCTATATCGGCATCGCGCTGGGACAGATCCCGGCCGAGCACTACTTCGGTGGCTGGCGCACGTTCCCCGACACGTGCCCGTGGAACTGGCCCGAGACGCGTCCGATCGGAGAGTGGGTGGACTACGTCGTCGACGGCAAGACACTTCACGTCTTCGAGGGGGCCTATGCCTACGACGACCAGCTCGTGGTACCAACCTGGGGCGGCAGCTCGTTCGAGGCCTTCATGGTCCCGCTCGTCGTGCCCGAGGAGGAGTGGGGACCGGCCAGCTGGGGCGTGACCCATCCCCTGTACGCCGAGGCGATGATCGAGTACGGCCTTGATGAGGCGGGGTACGGCTACTGGGGCTTCAGCCCGTCGTCAGATCCGATGGTGGACGGCGGCTACCGCGAGTACGGGATCGACTATGTCGGGATGGAGCCGAACGGCTACACCTCCGACGTTCAGAAGCTGACCCTCGCCAACGAGGGGTGGGACGATCCGACGTGCTCGCGCCCCGCCACCGAGATCGCGGCCTACGGGCACGGGGTGGTGACGCCACACGCGGCGGCCATCGCACTCGACTTCGCGCCGGAAGCGGCCGTTGAGAACCTCGTCAACCTCGAGACCGACTTCCCCGGCCTGTATGGCGCCGGTGGCTTCAAGGACGCGGTCAACGTGGCGACGGGCGACGTGGCGGATCGCTACCTGTCGCTCGACCAGGGCATGCTGATGGCGGCGATCGCAAATGAGCTGCGCAATGACCGGCTGCAGCGCTATTTCAGCCGTGGTGCGGTCGAGCATGCGCTCCGCCCTCTCATGGCGATGGAGGAGTTCGGGGCCGGCCGGATCGCGGAGTGACAGGCTCCTCGTCGTGACCGAGGCGAAGCGCGGCGCCCGGGCCGACTGGGAGGCGCGCATCGGGCTCCACCGTGACGCCGAGGGCGGGTTGGAGCTGCCATCCCTTCCTGCGCCGGCCGCCCTTCGGGCGTCGGCCGGTCGCGGGCAGGTCACCCTCGACTGGGACCCGGTCGAGGGCGCCGCCGGCTACGTCATCGAGCGCGCGCCCTCTGCCGACGGGCCGTGGGAGCTGCTCGAGATCGGCGAGCCTGAGGTCCGGCCGGTCCCCCACCCGCCCTACACCGACAGCGCCGGCTCGCCAGGGCGGGAGGCGCGCTACCGCGTCGCGGCGGCGGCATCGGTCAAGGACTTCGACCAGCCTCGCTCAGAGGTCGTCGCGGCCACGCCGGCGACCGACGGCCCCGCAGAGGTGCGCATCGAGATCGAGGCCAGGAAGGTGACCGGTCAGCTCGACCGGCCCTGGCGGCCGATGTTCGGCTCCGAGCACCTCAGCCAGCTCGAGGCCGGCATCGGTCCGGGCGGCCGGCCCATCGGCGCCGAGTTCAGCGAGGCCCTGCGCCTGGCCCACGACGAGCTCGGCGTGGAGGCCGTGCGCGCGCACGCCATCCTGAACGACGACCTCGGCAC